>DASYZB010000093.1 GCA_035946615.1 Verrucomicrobiia bacterium | reverse complement strand
CGATGCAGAACCTGGTTGATCACGTCCTGCAACCGATTGTAGGAAATTATTTCCGCAACTCGGCGCAGGATTACACGGTGCTCGACTTCCTGAGCGCGCGCAGCCAGCGGCAGATGGAAGCCGCGGAACACATCCGGGAAGCTGTGGCTGCCTATGACGTGCAGGCCATTGACACGCTGATTGGCGATATCAATCCGCCGGCACAACTAATGCAGACGCAGACGGACCGGAAGATCGCCGAAGAACAGAAGAAGACCTATGAGGTCCAGGAAGCGGCGCAAAAACAGCGCCAGCAACTGGTGCGCCAGACCTCGCTGGCGGACATCCAGCACGAGGTGGTCGGCGCGGAGCAAGGCGTGAATATCGCCGAACTGCACGCCAATGCGCAAATCAAGCAGGCGACGGGCGAAGCCGAGTCTGTCCGCTTGCGGGCGCATGGCGATGCGGAAGCGATTCGCGCCACGGGCACGGCGAAAGCCGAGGCCTATCGGGCCGGCGTGGATGCGCTGGGCTCGCAGGGCTACACGGTCATGCAATTGATGCAGATCGTCGGCGACCGGAACGTCCGGATTGTGCCGGACGTGGCGGTAAGCGGTTCGAATGCGAACCCGGGCGTGGTGGACGGCCTGCTGGGCCTGATGCTCAAAAATCAGACCAACGGCCACGCGCCTGCCAAACAGGCGTAAGCTGGGGGAGCTTGTGGGGGTTCGACACGTTGCGCCGGAGAAATCCGGCGCACTTTTTGCCTCGAGACAATCGTGAAGAGTCTGTCCGTCCGGATCGCCGAAGGAAGCTTCAGCCGCGACTGGCTCTTGCGGCGGGGTCGGTGTGGTGCTAGATTTTGTGGGACCATTTAAGGAAGGATGAATGCGACAAAGGTGATTCTGGCGGGGCTGCTTTGGATTGGAGTCGGAGAGTCCACCTCCGTTGCCCAGGCAACAAATGAGCAGTTCTACACCTTGATTAGCGGCAGCCAGTTGCTGGATGATTGTCCTATCTGCGCGCGGCCCACGATTGTTGTTCCGATGGCGGGGACGTTTGGCTTGCGTGTAATCGACCAGAACCCGCTGAACACAACCTACGAAGTCTTTGGCGTCTCCTTTCATGCGGGCGCCACACCCGGGCCAGAGTATCAGGTCATGGGCAGCGGCACGTACCAAACAGGAGGCGAGGTGGCCACGGGACAAGATATGTATTTGGATGTGACTATCAACAACGGCTACGCAAGCACAGAAGCCCAATGTGTAAACACAAATCGCACCGTGAGCCAGCCGTGGCCGGGGATTCAAATCAGTTTGAACCAGACAAATGGAACGCCAGGCCAGGTGTATTACCTGACTCTGGTTGCCATTCCGATTCCGAAACTCCGTTTGTTCCCTCCGGACTCTAAAGGCAATGTGAGCCTGGAATGGGACGCAAACGGCGGCAGCTTTGAGGTGGAACGCGCGCCCAGCGTCACCGGTCCGTATTCGGCGGTGTCACCAATCACGACCAATTCCTCGTTTACGGACTTTGGGGTCATGACCAATTTTCCCCGAGTCTTCTACCGCCTCCGACAGTTTTGACAAAATGGAGCGGAGCGACTAGTGCGAGGGAACTTTGGCTGTCCGGCTTGGGCGCCAGAACCAGACCGGGCCGCAAGAGGAGCGAGTAGCCGCAAAAGAACGCAAAGAACGCAAAGATTTAGGCTTTTGGCTTTACGTTCTTTGAGTTCTCTGCCAATCGTGAATATTCGAAGGGCCTTCGATTCTGATCTTGCCCCCTGACCGGGCATCAGCCGCAAGAATTGGGGCAACCAGGCCGACAGCACGCACCGTCTTCGGTGGTCGCGCGTTGCTGGAGGATTCCGCCTGCTGGACAGCGTCACCGTCAACCTTGAGGCGTCCCGTCAGCTCGGTTTTTGCTTCTGGGGTTCCTGGCAATCGGTCCGCTGGGGTGGACCGGGCGTCCTGCGGGCCAACAATCCCATCGGGCAGGGCTTGCACCTGCGCCGGGCTGGAAGGCTGGACCAGGTTAGTCTTTTGCGAGCTAGTGCGGGATTGAATAAGGAAGAAGGCGGTCGTTAAACCGGCGACAATGACGGCGCTGAGCAGTGCTGCCTTTAGCTTGGCCAGCACCGCCACCTTGGCCGGAGTCAAGACGGCTGCTCCGGCCAATCCTGCGGCGCTGAAGGCCTTGGCGGCAATCAGTGCCGCCAGCCCTGCGGGAGCGGCCTTAACGGCGGTGGCCGCCAGTCCGCTCGCCAGGGCGGCGGCGGATAGAGCGAACCCACGATTCCTGAGGAGCACGCCCAGTTCCCGCACCGCGCGGGCCACGCGTTTTTGCGCAACGTTTTCGCTAACGCCCAGCGCCTCGCCGACCGCGCGCAAGTTGCGTCCTTCAAAAAAGCGCAGCAGGATGGCCTGGCGGTCATCGGGCCCCAGTTCGTTTATGGCTTCATCCAGCAGCGGGGCTATCTGTGCAAGGAGACTGTTGTTCATATCTCTGGGGTCGTTCATTAGAACGGCCTGCTTCTCGCGGGCCTCCCGGCGCCGTTCGCCGCGCATGAGGGTCCTGGCTACAAAACACGTGTGCCGATGCAGCCAGCCGCCGAGCATCGTTTCGCCCGACAATTTGAAAGCCATCCGCGCCAGGTCCGTGAAAACAATCTGCGCCACATCCTGAGCGCGATGGGTGTCGGCATCGACCAAGCGAATTGCTGTGGAATAGACCAGGTCGAAGTAGCGTTCGACCAGTTGGCGAAAAGCCAATTCCGAGCCGGTGCGCACGAACAGGCTCAGCAGTTCCTGAGTCTCAGTCATCAATTCACTATTAAAGAGCCGCAGATTGGTTTCCGGGCGAGTCCTCGTACCGGGGTTCGATCAGGTTTTTGTGACGCCACTGATCGTAGTGTTCTTGGCCATCGCAGGTGGCGTTCTCATACGTCATGCCGGTTCCTGGCATCCGGCGGCGACGGGTTGCGTAGTTTCGTTGATCTGGTTCACATTGCTCAGTGGACCTCCAACCATGAGACGCTGGATGTTGACCGGGCAACACCGGTACGGTGCCCCCTCAAGGCTTCGGGGGAACAAGCAACTTCTGAGGCCAACTTGAAAATCGTGGCTTTCGGCCTTCAGTGACCAATTAACCACCGTTCAAAGCAGGGGCGGGAGGCACTTCGCAAAGAGACCGAACGTGGCGCACTCGTTGTTGGATCAGGTCGTAAGTTCCAATATCCCGGCGGTGGAACACCGGCCCGTGCACAGCGCTGGCGGCCTCTTCAGCGATTGCCTGTGCTTCATCCAGGTCCTTTCCGATTCCAACGAAGGCAATAGCTCGCGAACCGCTCAGATAAAGCCGGCCCCCTGTTTCGTCAACCCCGGCGCGATAGACCTTTAAGTTGTCAGATTCCTGAGGCACTTTGGTCATGTCGAGCAACTTTCCTCTTACTGGGTTTTCCGGATAGCCCTCAGGGACAACATACTTGCAAACCGTTGCCCGTTTCTCGAAAATAATCGGGAGTTCGTTGAGTTTTTCCTCGATTATTGCTTCGCAAATATCCACGAGGTCCGTTCTGAGCAAAGACAAAACATTCAATGCTTCAGGGTCACCGAATCGAGCGTTATACTCCAGGAGACGGATTCCCTTCCGGGTCACCATGAAGCCGCCGTAGAGAATCCCTCTGTACTTTTGGCCTGTTTCAGCGAAAAGGGCTTCAGCCACGGCCTTGTTAATCGCGCTCGCAAATTCAAGATGCTGCGGGAGCAAAAATGGCAAGCTGAGATTCTCATCGGAGTAAGACCCCATTCCTCCGGTGTTTGGTCCCGTATCGCCCTCACCGGCCCTTTTATGGTCCTGCACCACCACCATGTCCTTGACCTGGGTGCCACTACAAAAAGACTGAAGGCTGAACTCTTCGCCATCCAACTTTTCCTCGATGACAACTGCCGGCGCGCGCTCCTTGAATAACTGCGCGCAGTAATCGACGGCTTCCGCTATAGAGTGGAGGTGGGCGCCAGATATTTTGACACCTTTACCGCCAGTCAAACCGTCCGGCTTCACGACAAAATCCCCCAGCTCTCTCAGATAAGCTTCCACGCTCCCGATGCTTTTAAACACTCTGTATTCGGGGTTTCCAGGGATATTATGCTTGGAAAGCAGTTGCCGGGTGAATGCTTTGCTGGATTCCAGGCGGGCCAAAGAGCGTGTGGGGCCAATGCAGGGGATTCCGAGTCCCTCCAAGTCATCGACGATCCCTTCCGCCAGCGGTACTTCCGGCCCGATTATGACAAAATCCGGTTTGATCTGCTTCGCCAGGCGAAGAGCGTCTGCCTTTTCCGGCTTCCCTTCCGAAAGCCTCACGGGCTCGCCCGCAACCCGGGTGCTTCTGCTCAAAGACTTTTGGATTGCGCTCGTGCGTCCGTCTTTGCCGATAAATGCCGGCTTTAAATTATTCTGTCGCATTTTGCTTTTGGCCAATAATGATGCAGGCTGATCAGAAAGCAAGGAGCTTGGGAGCTTAGCGGCTTGCGTTTTCCAGCCGGTTGGCGCCTTTTAGTAAGGCCCTAACGGGAAGCGCCTAAGATAAGCCGGAATGAGCTTGTTAATGACCAGGCCGGTTTCATCCTTTCGAGGCGGACATTGCCGCTTTCAGTGGCGCCCACCCGGTAAATATCGCCACGCCCATACCAAGGCGAATGCTTGAAGCCGATTGTAACTCTCTCCCCGTCCTCGCCGACAGCAAACTCACCCCAGGCTGTTCGATAACAGTTAGCCAGCCCCACAGCAACATGGGAGGGCCTCGCCGAGGAAAGCGGTAATTCCACAATGCCCTGTCGAGTGACGGTCCACTTTGCAATCACAACCCCGGCCGGCAGCAAATAACGCGGCCTGTCCCATTGCTCGACGTAAACCGACTCAGGCAAGGGCAATCCCTGGCATTGCTCTTTCCACTTCCTGAGCAACTCCTGGAATTGCTCTAAAACCGCTTTGCAGATCCGCTGCTGAACATTTACGGGAGCGTTCATGTGCCGAATTCATGCGGCATACCAATCAGACAGTCTGGCGGCCCGGTGCTCACGCCTGCCGTGCTCAGGGCTAAAACCCCTCGCCGCACAACGCCGAACATTCGGTGTTCACTGATCGTGTCTTGCCGGGAGACAGGGAACCGCGCAATCCCAATCATCATCGGGTGATTCTGGTGGTATCCACCGCCTTTGGGGATGCGTACCTGCGGGGGGACACCAATGCTCTGGCATGGCTGAAGGGAAGCGGTCCGCGCTCGGTCATGGAATCCGACGATCAATGGCTGTTAGCGCCCTGAATAGAAAAACCGCTCCCGGCTTGCAACTTGCTGATTTGAGGTGGTGCCCGCGACAGGACTTGAACCTGTACAGTGTTACCTACTAGAACCTGAATCTAGCGCGTCTGCCAATTCCGCCACGCGGGCATGATAACCAATTACTGATGAGGCGAGAACCAAACCCAAGCCGCCTTTATCCGTCACTTGCCATGGCGGCCTTAAACTCGCATCACAAATACACAATGAGTATGTCTGCGCCCATCATGATTTCAAGCTGATTTTGAAGCGGCTCAGATGGACCAGTCTTGAGAAAAGAGCTCGGGGTAGAACTTCGTCGAACACTCCGGACAGATGCTGTGAGTGAACCTCGCGTCCGAGTGATGCCGAATGTAGAGTTCAATTTGGTTCCAATACCCTTGATCATCACGGATTTTTTTGCAGTGCGCGCAAATCGGCAGCAACCCACTGAGGGTTTTGACCTCATTCAAGGCGGCCTGCAATTCACGAACAAGGCGTTCCCTTTCTTGTTCGCCGCGCCTCCGGTCGGTAATGTCCCTGATGATTGTGCTATTCCTGGGCAAACCATCGCGGTCCTTAAAAACACCGCTCGAAACCTCTCCCAGGAACCGGGTCCCATCGCTTCGCACGAATGTGAGCTCGATTTGGAAGTGCCCCGTTTGTTCGCGCTGGGTCACAGCGGCGGCAACTCGCTGAGCCTCCGTCGGGTCCACCAGCGCGTTCCTGCCGATGCGGCAAAGCTCCCGCTCGGTGCGTTTGAAGAGGCGGCAGGCTTCCTGATTGGCCGCTAAAATCGCTCCTGCATGGTCCGTCAACAGAATGGCATCGTGGCTGTTCTCAACGACTGAAGAATAGCGCGCCTCACTCTCCCGCAACGCTTCAACCTGGCGCAACAACGTGGTATGAGCGGCGCGCTCGCCGATCATGGCCTTGCGCGTCCTTCGGGATAGAAGAAGCACCATGCCAGTGAGAAAGAAGAATAAAACCGCGTTTATTCGATCGGCTGGTCGCGCGATGAGCAGGGAATGCCGTGGCGGCACGAAGAACCAATCTCCCAGCAGGAAGCCCGCAAAGACTGTTAGGAGGACCGGGCCCGTATCGGCAAACTGGACCACCACAAGCACGGACAGAAAAAACGTGGCGTAAGGGAGTGTATCTCCCCATAACGAATCCAGAGCCGAGCGCAGGACCAAAGCGAGCGCCACGCAAGAGGTGGCCACCAGATAGGCGCGGAAACCAATCAGCCCGGAGGCGGCAGGTTGTGGCGCGCGGTCCATCAATACCGGAGTTTGTATGAGCGACATGGGTTATCGAGCCGCTTGCCGACGAGCAATTTCTGGGCCATGGGCTTTTTCAAAGCGCTTCAGTATTCCCGAAGCACACGCACCGGGCCAAGGAGACCTGAGACCATCAGTGGCGAGCGTTGGGTCAGTTTGCGGATATTGGTCTGGGTGAATCGTTTGTACGGCGGCAGGAACTGATCGCCGATGATGCGATTACACCAGAAATTCACCACTTTGACTTCCAACTGGTTGGCGCCGGAGTGGATCGCCTTGGTGGCGTCAACACGATAAGGGAGGGTCCAAACAATCCCCAACGATTGGCCATTCAACTTGACTTGAGCCACTTCGCGCACGTCGCCCAGGTCGATCCACATCTCTTTGTCTGTATGATTGGCAGGCAGGCTGAAAGTCTTTCGATAGACCGCCGTGCCGGAATAATACTTGGTTCCTTCGTCGGCCCGAGCAGTCCAGCTTTCCAATTTGTCGAATGTGGCCGATGGCGGCCCTCCCCATCTCGGGTCGAACGAGACCGTCCATGGCCCGGCCAATTCTTCGACTGGAGCCAAAACCGGGAAGTTGGGCTTCGCGTCGCCCTCAGGCGCCGGGGCCGGATTGCGGAAGATGACGAACATCGAGCCGCAGGCGGCAAAATCCAGCGATAAAGTCGTGCTTCCATTTGCCTGGGTGTAAGCAGCCGCAACCCAGTGCCGGCCCGAGACAGGGTCCCATAATTCGGGGCGTTTGCCGGAAACTCGGAACGTGCAATGGAACGACGCCGGCTCGTTGGCGCCGTGAGCCAAGAAATAAATGTCTGTGGCCCCATCGCGGCGGTGAATGTAATCCAGGCCGGGTCCCTGGCCGGTGGGTTCATACAAGGTTTGAGAAACGGCGCCGCCTGAGGGCTCGCGGCCTGCCAGGTATTGGCCGGCTGACCGCGCCGGCGAGGCGGAATTGCCTCCCTGTATTCCGGCGCTCTCTACATAGGTGAAGTCCGGTGGGATGCCTGCAGCCAAAAGCAGGTCGCGTCCCGTTCGGCCAGTGATGACCTTTCCTTTCCCGGAGCGGTGTTCCATTAGGCTAGCCTTGGCCGGACCCCACAGTTCATTTGCGAGTTGCTGCACCTGCTGGTCGCATTGGGGATAGTCTTTTAGCCCGCTGGCGCGGGCGGGTTTTGAGCCAAGAACGGTGGCGCCTTGAGCCACCAGTTGCTTCAACTTCCGCAAGACTGGCAGAGAAATGACATCGCGGTCGGGGATGATCATCATGTGATAACTCACTCCATCGGGCAGCACGAGCCGTCTATTTTTGACAGCGAGCCGGGTGAGAACAGCCTCCTCGGTTATAACATCATAATCGTAGCCCGGTCCGAGATGGGCAGGGTCGGAGCTGCGCAACTGGGTGAAGTTTGGTACGTGGTCGCCATAGTAATACACGGCGTCTGAAATGGGCAGCCCGCGCTGGAGGAGGAACTGGCAGCGGTCGATATACGCAAAGAACGGGGCGGACATGGGCCACCAGGTATCGTTGGGGTTAAGGTGGGTGCCGGCGAAATATTGCTGGCCGGGAATGCCCATGGCCTGCGGGGAACAAACAAAGGCGTGCCAGACCAGCATGTTCAGGCCTTCGCACAGCGCTTTATCAAAGGCAGGCTTGAGGTTGTCGGCCAGGCGGGACTGCCAGTGAGGTCCGATGGAAGTGAAGCCTTCCCCGAACACGAAGCGATGTCCGTAGGTGTGGGCGGCGGAGGCGGGTTGCTTCATGAAAAAGCGGTTCGTATTGCCGATGCGGTGCTCCCAGGACCATGCCCAGAACTCGCTCATCGGGGCGTCGTCCCAGCCGAGGTCGCGCTGGGCGTCAATGGGCACAGCGTGCGGGCCGCCCGATTCGGGATGAATCAGCAAGCCCCGCCGGTGCGCGTAGTTGCGAAAGAGTTTGTAGTGATGCTCAATGGTCAGGTCGCCGAGTGTCTTGCGGTAATCTTCAAGAAAGCGGTCGCTGATCTCGCGGCTATTGACAATACGGCCCGCCAGCACAGGCAGAAACGGAATCATGCTATAGCCAAAGCGCCTTTTAAATTCCACTGGGAGGCTCGGCGTCCAATTGACCCCCTCGATTTCCCAACTATCGGTATGGAGGTATTTCAAAGTCGTCCCGGCGAGCGGCCCGGCGTCGGCGATCAGCGGTTGAACGACGCCCCGCCAATAGCGGTTGAATGCACCGGCGTCGAAGACATCCAGCGCGTAACCATGCCAGCCGTCGCTGCTGGTTGAGACTCGCGCGTTTGGGCCGATCGTCCAGCCAAACCTGAGGATTTGCCACTGCCCGGTTGGCACATCCCAATCCAGCTTGCCGTCCGGACCCAGCCTGGAAGATATATCAACCACCTCGCGGGTCTCCACGTCCTCTTCGTCAGCCGTAGCGGGATACTCCTGAAACAGTGGCGCGGTATCGGGGGCTGAAGAGGGTTGGAGCGATTTGTAGAGGGCCTTTTCCGCCCAGTTCTCAAGTGGCCGGTGCATCATGGGATTGGCTCGAAGGTGGTACGCCACGACGAATGCGTCGCGGTAATACGAGTCGCGCCTTTTGGGAAAGGGCAGGGCAATAGTCAAATGAGCCGGCCCGTTGGCGCGCAACTCTGACCAGGCGATGGTTTTGGAAGCGTCATCGGCCTGAACGACAGGTCCGCCCAGGTTCCAGCCACTTTGAATGTTGAGGCTCATCTGGAATCCGAGCCGATGGGCCACGGCCAACGCGTGTTTGTAAAGAGCCCGCCACTCCGGCGAAAAAAATGCCGGCCCGTGCGGCACAGGGGAATTACCTTCCTGAGCTGCGCCGTTAGCGTCAATGATCACTGCTCCACCAAAACCCTTGGTCTTCATCTCTTCCAGGTCGCGGGTGATGGCTTGCGTGGTGACGTTGCCGTTGAGCCACCACCAATAAGCCCGCAGCCGCGCTTCGACAGGCGGGTTGGTCCAACCGCTTTCCAACGGAGTCTCCGATCCGGGAGCGGCGAAGGCGGGCGGAATCAAAAAGCCCGCGGTGATGGCTGCCGCCAATACAAGCACGGGGCCGGCACGATGAAGTTGAAAGTAAGAGCGCACACATCCTCGGCGCCCCAACCCCCGCCGAGGGCGTTGACAAAAGGCGAAAAGTTTAAGTTTTGAACTTATTTCCACTGTTTCAACACGTCGGCCAGGGGCGGCCAATCCGGGGAGGCTGGGATTTTAACTTTGCCCCAGGTCGTGCAGAGGTAACCGACCAGGCGCGGGTTGTTTTGCTGGCGGGCAAAGGAGCTGAAGGCCAGGCTCGCTTCCAACGGTTGCCAGCCTGAAGGCCATACGCGGAACCCTTTTTGCAGCAACAACGGCACAGACGGGTAGCGCTCGCTTTTTTCATAATGCCAATCGCAGACCACGATGTCCTTGGGGATAAGGTCAATGGCGGACTGGGTTCCATTCTGTGAGGCTTCCCATTTCGAATAGCCCAGGGCGCGCGAGTCCAGGAGCCGGTCGCCCCACATAAACATCTCGATATGCCGCTTGCCGACGATGTGGCGGTGCAGGTCGTTGACGGCTTTGGCAAAAAGTTTGGCTGGGTCATGGGCTCGGCACCGGGGGCAATATTCGGAGCCAATGATGAAGACCTCATCCATTCCGACGTGGAAGGCATCGGCGTGGAACGCATCGATCATCTCGTCGATGAGGTCGAACACCAACGCGTTGACTGCAGGGTTCTGTGGACACCAGCTCCGGCAATAAATGCCTTTGTTGTCCGGGTATTGGCCGGGCGTTTCGTCAAAATCCGGATGCGCGGTCAGCAACGGGTCGGTGTGTTTGCTCCAGGATTGGTGACCGAGGCAGTTGAGTTGCGGGATGAGGCGGATGCCCAGGGAATGGGCTGCCTCAGCCAGTTCGCTGGCTTTTGCTTTGGAAATGCAGGGGCTGGAGCGCACCTCGGGGTGCGTTTCAAAGGCGAGGCTGTAATCCACCTCGACGACTGCCACATTGACGCCGCGCTGGGCGAGCTTGGGCAGGGCCTGAATCAGTTGGTCAACCTGCTCGTCGTTATGGGCGCCCAAATGCACCCCGCGCCAGACCGGGTTGGAGGCGCGCCAGGATTGTATCCAGGCGGTCCGGCGGTCGGGTTGCCGGTCAGAATTTGCTGTGTGGCACCCTGTGACGAGGGCGAGGAGTGCCAGGCACAGGGGTGAGACGGGTAATTTTAGAAATGGATTCATGGGGAATATTTTTTATGCGCAGCGTCGAAAGTAATTGCGCCGGTTTCCTCCTGTTTCTTTCTGCATGTTTCCGGCTAAGACTGTCGGCGCCTCTTTTCAATCCTCTGTTAGCTCCTGTTTAAGGGCATTGGATTGGGGGCTCTTGGCCAGGCCCAAGAAAGGTGATTTTTACGCCGGGTTTAGGTTGAACAAAGCTGTCCAACGGAGTCACGCTGGGTTTTGGACTCTCAGGGCGCTGGCCGTCCGGAGCGGCGGGTTGAGACTTTGCAGGGTCGAGCGCGGAGCGCAGAGCCCCTTCAACCAACTGGGCGCAATGAATCTTCATGGGCGGCAGCGGGCCTAATTCTCCCGCCAACTCCTCCGTTTTGAGGGCCAAAGCTTCGTCAGCGGTCTTACCGCGAATCAGTTCAGTTGCCAGGCTCGCAACGGCAATAGCTGTCTCGCAGCCAAACGACTGGAATGTGGCGCGGTCGATTACCCTTTTGCCGTTTTGTTCCTTGAACTTGACCCACATCCGGAGCATCTCGCCGCAATCGGAATTGCCCACGGTGCCGATGGCATCGGCGTCAGGGAGTTCGCCGAGGTTTTTGGGGTCGCGCATCGCCTCGGCGATGCGGGTTTGTAAATCCTTATCCATAATCAAATCATCGCAGATTTCAGAGACGATTGCAAAACCGCCGCAAAAGAACACAAGGACCGCAAAGATGAAAGGCAAGACCGCATGTTACTCGACGCGGTAGCGGCGCATGGCCGGATTGATTTCCCTGGCCCAGGCGTCCAGGCCGCCTTGGAGACAGCGCACGTTCTGGAGCCCGTGGCCGATGAAATAGGCGGCGGCATCCAGGGCCTGTTTTCCTTGATGATCGATGATAACCAACGGGCGGGAGTTAGTGCCTTCGGCCAGCACCTCTCTCATGACCGGCTGGGAGAGCAGTTGAGACCCATCAAGATGCACCGCCTCGAATTCCTCACGAGACCGCACATCGAGCAGGCGGACCGAAGAATCCTGTTTCAGCCAGGCCGCTAATTCCCGGGGGCTCATCAGGAGTTTCGCGTCCTGTTCGTGGCTGGTTTGGATGTGGGCCAGGACTTCCCGCACATTCAAGCCGCCATGACGCGCGCAGACTTGTTCCAAAGTTTCATCGGGCTGAAAAGCGCAACTGCTGCAGCCGCCGATATGATAGCGGCGGAACAAGGCGCGCTGCGCGCCCGGGTAGGCGCGGAGCACCTCGCCCATCGTCGATTGCGCAGAAATGGAATCGGCAGTGAGCATGGTTACGGTTGGACTACACTCCAAAGAATTTCTGAATATCGGCCAACACCTCAACGAAGCGGTCGATCTCAGCGGTGGTATTGTAAAAGTAAAAGCTGGCGCGGGCGGTGGACTCGACGCCGAGCTTGCGCATAAGGGGCTGGTTGCAATGATGTCCGCCGCGCAAGGCGACGCCGCGCTGGTCGGCCACGGTCACCACATCATGCGCGTGAATGTCTTTGAGCAGGAAACTCACCAGGCCAGCCCGGCCAATATGGGGTCCGAACAGGCGGATGTTGCCCTTGGATTTCGAGAGCTTCTCGTAGGCATAAGCGCCCAATTCCTGGTCGTGTTCGGCAATCTGCCGCCGTCCGATGTTATCCAGGTAATCCATGGCTGCGCGCAACCCGACTGCCCCCGCGATATTGGGAGTGCCGGCCTCGAACTTGTGGGGCGCATGTTTCCACGTGCTGCGCTGGAACTCGACGTTGAGAATCATTTCTCCGCCTCCCTGGTAAGGAGGCATGGTATCGAGCACCTCGGGGCGGCCATAAAGCACGCCAATGCCGGTGGGCCCGCACATTTTGTGGCCGGAAAACGCGAGGAAATCGCAGCCGATCTCCTGCACATCTACCGGGCGATGGCCCGCGCTTTGAGCCGCATCCACCAGGGTGAGGACGCCGAGCTTTCGGGCGCGGGCGCAGAGCTCGGCAACCGGGTTGATGGTGCCGAGCGAGTTGGAGACATGGGTCATCGCGAGCAATTTCACTTCCCGGGTCAACCACTCGTCCAAACGGTTCAGGTCCAGCAGTCCAATGTCCCCGGTTATCGGCAGAAAAATCAGTTTCGCCCCGGTCCGCTTGGCGACGAGCTGCCAGGGAACGATGTTGCTATGGTGTTCCATCTCGGTGAGAAGGACCTTGTCGCCCGCTTTGAGATGCCGGTCCCCCCAGGCCTGAGCCACCAGGTTAATCCCTTCGGTCGTCCCTCTGGTAAAAATGATGCCGTCGGCAGTGGGCGCATTGATGAACTGGGCGGCGCGCGAGCGAGCGGCTTCAAAAGCGGCAGTTGCCCGGTTGCTCAGTTCGTGAATGCCGCGGTGGACGTTGGCGTTATCCCGTTCGTAGTAACGGCGCAAGGTCTCGATCACCGCGCGCGGCTTTTGGGTCGTGGCAGCGTTGTCGAAATAGATGAGCGGCTGCCCATGAACCTGCTGGTCGAGAATGGGGAAATCAGCGCGCAGCCCTGACCAATCCATAGCAGGCCGTTTGCGTTGTGGTGTGGCAACCTCCGTCGTCATCACATCAATCCCAATTGCAGTTTGGCCGCTTCGGTCATCATCGCCTGATTCCAGGGCGGGTCCCAGACCAGTTCGACGGCTACGTCCTCGATGCTTTCCAGTCCCAACAACCGGTTCTGCACATCCTGCGCCAGCATCGGCCCCATGCCGCAGCCGGGAGCGGTGAGCGTCATTTTCACATCGACCCGAAAACTGGAAGGAGCCAAGGGGCTGATATGACAATCATAAATCAAACCCAAATCGACAATGTTCACCGGGATTTCCGGGTCATAGCACGAACGGAGTTGGTTCCAGATTTCCTTTTCGAGTTGTTCCTGGGTTTGGGGGGCGCCGGTGGCAGCCGTGGAGGCAGCCGCCTGGAGGCCGAGTGCATCGGCATCCTTGTTTTCAATGCGAAACATGTTGCCATTGACCACCACCGTGTAACTTCCACCCAGCGATTGGGTGATATAGGCTTGTTCGCCCTTTTGCAGGGTCACTTTCGAGCCAATCGGGATAATGGCGGCCTCGACGTCGCGTGTCAGGTTAATAGGGTCGCTGCTGCTGTTCATAATTACGGAAATCAATATAGCCCATCGCCCTGCTCTCTGCCGATAATTTTCGGATAGCCCCAGAGCCAGAAACTTTAAACTTGGTTTTTGGATAAATTCTTGTAACTTTGCGGTGGATTTCCTCAAGCGGGGGTAAAGCGAAAACCCGGAGCCAGATATAAACTCTTTCAGGTTCACGGGAGGCGGCAAGTTGGTGCTTGCTCAAACGGGTTTCCCGATGTTGGATTTCCAGTGTCGCAAAGCAGTCTGGCGTTGATGCAGGATTACCCAAAACATTATTGCGGCGTGTTCGGCGTGTTTGGCCACCCGAACGCGGCCGAGTTGACGTATTACGGCCTGTACGCGTTGCAGCATCGCGGGCAGGAGAGCGCCGGCATCGTCACCTCAGATGGCCGCCGCTTCTACCGCCATAAAGGCATGGGCTTGGTTTCCCAAGTCTTCAATGGCGATGTGCTCCACGGCTTGGTCGGCCAGAGCGCCATCGGGCATACCCGCTACTCGACGACCGGCTCTTCTCACCTGCTCAATGCCCAGCCATTGACGGTCGATTGCGTCCGCGGCCAAATCGCGATTGCCCACAACGGGAACTTGACCAACGCCGCGCGGTTGCGCGATGAACTTGAGGCCAAAGGCTCGATTTTCCAAACCACGGTAGATAGCGAGATCGTTCTGCACCTGATGGCCCAACCCTCGACGAATGGCCAGGGCAGCAGCCTGCTGCAGGCCATCCGCCGCATCGAAGGGGCCTATTCACTGGTCATTCTGACCGAAAAAGAGCTAATCGGGGTGCGGGACCCGCATGGGTTCCGACCGCTGTGCCTGGGTCGCATCGAGGATGGCTGGGTGCTGGCCAGCGAGACCTGCGCCCTGGATTTGATTCACGCAAAGTTCGTGCGCGACGTCGAGCCCGGCGAGGTGGTGGTGATTAATGAAAAGGGGGTGACCAGCACGCAGGCCTTTCCAGACCAGCAACGCCGCGCTTTCTGCATTTTTGAGTATGTTTATTTCGCGCGTCCCGACAGCGCCATTGCCAACCGCAATGTGTATAAAGTGCGAGTGGAAATGGGCCGGCAACTGGCGCGCGAGTTCCCGATAGCAGCCGATGTGGTGGTGCCGGTGCCCGACAGCGGCAATTGCGCGGCGCTGGGCTATTCGCTGGAATCGGGGGTGCCCTTCGAGATGGCGTTTGTGCGCAACCACTATGTTGGCCGCAGCTTCCTCCAACCCTCGCAATTGATTCGCGATTTCGATGTGCGCGTGAAACTCAACCTGATCGAGGAATTGGTGAAGGACAAGCGGGTCATCGTGGTGGACGACTCGATTGTGCGAGGCACCACCTGCAAGGCGCGCGTGAACAATCTGAAAGAAGCCGGGGCGAAGGAGGTCCATGTGCTGGTCAGTTGCCCGCCGCACATGAACCCGTGCGTTTATGGAATCGATTTTCCAGACCGCACCAAACTGATGGCGGCGAATCATTCCGTGGAAGAAATTCGCAAGTATCTCAATACCGATTCACTGCATTACCTCTCGCAAGAGGGCATGGTCAAGGCCACCGGCCTGCCCGCCGACTCATTCTGCATGGCCTGTTACGACGGCAATTATCCCGTTGCCTATGACCCTGGAACCGACAAGCATATTATCGAGCGGCGCAATGGGCGCTTGCCCAGCCTGGCCGAATCCATCGCCAAAGAACAGGCGCAGATTCGGCTGCTGTAGTCAGGCGGCCCAAATTAGCCAATATCGTCATCGAGATTTGGTTCTTGACCGCCTTTGCCAAGGGGCCTATTTTGACTCACGTCGATTTGAATTCCAGCGCTCGCTTATGAATATGAATTATCAATCCCGATGCGGAAGGAGACCTTCCAGTTTGCAGGCCAATCCCTCGATGACCAGGGGTTTTACGCTAATCGAATTGCTGGTGGTGATAGCCATCATCGCGATTCTGGCAGCCATGCTGCTGCCGGCACTGTCGCGCGCCAAGTCCAAGGCGCAGCAGATTCAATGCATGAACAATTCCAAGCAGATGGCGTTGGCATGGCATCAGTACTCGATGGATTACCAATGGTACCCGCCCAACCCGGATGACCCGGGCAGTTCGATCAAGTACTTTCATTGGTGTCCCAATGCCCTAGGAGACAATACCCCCGACGTTTTCAATCCCGACCCCTATTACGATCCAAGCTATTGCCTGGTCGATCCATACATCGCCAACAACATCAAAATATTTCATTGTCCAGCCGACGTGCGGACCGGCAAGTACAGCGGCAATCAGCAACCGAGTCTTATTGGGCAAACCATCTCGGCTGTGCGGACCATCTCCGCAAGCGGCGCTGTCGGCAGCGTTGACGATACCTTCTGGACCAGCGGCACTGGTCACGGCGGCCTCATCCGCCATCCGACCAAAGGTCCTTGGCTGGACGGCAACCACAGCAACAATGGCAAGTTTGCCACATTTGGCAAAAATGACACTTTCACGGTCATTGGCCCGTCGATGGTGTTTATGACTGTGGATGAGAATCCCAAGAGTATCAATGACGGCGCGCTGGGCACGGTTGCTGACCTGACCCAGCGGAAATTTGTTGATTGGCCTGCTGCACTGCACGCGGGTGGCTGCGGGTTCTCCTTCTGTGACGGCCATGCTGAAATCCACAAATGGGTTGGCCCCACACTTCAGGGTGGGAACGTCGCTACGGTCACGGTTAGCCAGCTTGGCGACATCTCGGACTTTGTTTGGCTCGCCGAGCATTCTTCTGCCTTGCAATGACGTTTCTGCGCCACCCAACCGCGCACTTTTAAATCTCGATGAAAAAAGCTAACTGGCTTGCGGCGCTTGTGATGGCCTGTCTGGTCGCCTTTGCTGGTTGCGGCAAAAAGAAGGATACCGTTGAGGCTGCGCCCGTAGCGAATAATGCGCCGATAGCGCTGAGCAAACTCAAGCAAGCGCTGGCTGGCAATACTAACGCGGACATTCAGGGAGCGGTTGGTAAGATCTCCGCCGACCTTCGTTACGGCATTAATTACGATCAGGTCCTGGTTGAGTTGGATACACTCAACCAGAATCCCGCTTTGACCGCTCCGGAAAAGAAAGTCGTCTCTGACACGCTGGAACAGGTCAAAAACTACCTCGCCCAACAGCAACAGCAGCCGAAGTAAAAGTCTGCCCACCGCGCCAGAACGGCGCGCTAGCGTCGTGAGAGTGGAACTTTACGCGAGGCGCGGCCCAAAAGCGCAGAGGACTGGCACAGTCCAAAACGCTTCGCGCGGACGTGCGCCAGACGGCGCGCTAGCGTCTTGGACTGCGGTAGTCCTCTACCGCTTTTGGGTGTCCTTCAGTTCTCACCCCGCCCGCCCAATTCAATGCCACTGGGCGTGAGAGTGGAACTTTACGCAAGGCGCGGCCCAAAAGCGCCAGAGGGCTGGCGCAGTCCAAAACGCTTTGCGCGAACGTGCGCCAGACGGCGCGCTAGCGTCTTGGACTGCGGTAGTCCTCTACCGCTTTTGGATGTTCTTCAGTTCTCGCTATGTCCGTCCAATTCAATGCCGCTGGACGCGGGACCCGGAATTAACCCAACATGCACTTCGCGCTTTCCATCTTGCTATTGGCTCTCCACACTGCGCGGCTCGTATGCGTTGGTCACAGACCTTGATTCCGACTTTGAAAGAGACTCCAGCGGAAGCGGAGATCATCTCGCACCAACTCTTGTTGCGCGCCGGCCTCATTCGCAAGCTCACGGGCGGTCTTTACACCTTTCTACCCCTGGGCCTGCGCGCGTTGCGCAAGATCGAACAAATCGTTCGTGAAGAAATGAACCGGGCGGGCGCCCTGGAGGTGCTGATGCCGGCCCTCCAGCCGCCGGACATTTGGCGGCAGAGTGGCCGCTATGAGACGGCTCGCGACGTCTTGTTCAAGGTGCGGGACCGGGCGAAGAAGGAATGGGTCCTGGGTCCGACGCACGAGGAGGTCATCACCACGCTTGTTGCCGGCGAGATAAACTCCTACCGGCAATTGCCTAAGAATTTTTACCAAATCCAAACCAAATTTCGTGACGAAATACGCCCTCGGTTCGGCCTGATGCGGGCCAAAGAATTCGTCATGAAAGATGCCTACAGTTTCGATGCAAGCGATGAGGGGGCGCAGCAGAGCTACCGCAAAATGTACGACGCTTATGCCCGCATCTTTGAGCGCTGCGGCCTCAAGACCATTGCGGTCGAGGCCGATACCGGGGTGATGGGCGGGAAGTTTTCGCACGAATTCATGGTCCCGGCCGAGACCGGCGAGAACGAAGTGGTCATTTGCGAAGGCTGCCGTTACGCCGCCAATGTCGAGAAGGCCACCAGCCGTTCGCCGCAGACAGCTCTGGCGGGTAATCCCAGCGGGCCGACCGAGAAATTCCCCACGCCCGGCGTGGTGACAATCGAAGCGCTCACAAAACAGCCTTTCAATGTGCCAGCGGAGCGCCAGATTAAAACTCTGGTTTATATTGCCGAGAACAAACCGGTGCTGGTTCTGTTGCGCGGTGACGACCAATTGAACGAAGCCAAGCTGGCGGGGATGCTTGGCACCACGACGTTCCGGTCCGCTGAGACCGAGGAAATCTTTACCGCGTTGGGGGCGCATCCGGGCAGCCTGGGGGCAGTGGGCATGGCGCGCTACCCTGTTTATGCGGATGAGCGCTTGAGAGGGGTTTTGGACATGACCACCGGCGCTAATGAAGACGGCTTCCACCTGCGCAACGTGTCCATAAGCCGGGATATCCAGGTCAGCGGCTGGGCCGATTTGCGCCTGGTTCAACCCGGCGAGCCCTGCCACGTTTGCGGCAAACCGCTGCGTGTCCAGAGGGCAATCGAGGTCGGCCACGTGTTCAAACTGGGCACGAAGTACAGCCTGGCGCTCCACGCGTTGTTTTTGGATGAAGCGGGCAAACAACAACCGGCAATTATGGGCTGTTACGGGATTGGCGTCACGCGCACGCTGCAGGCAATCATTGAACAAAGCCATGACCCGAACGGGATTGTCTGGCCGCTCAGCGTAGCCCCTTACACGGTTTGCATCACTCCGCTCAGTGTCGCAGCAGAAAGTGCTGTGATGCGCTGCGCGGAAACCATTTACTCAGAACTCCTGGCGCGCGGCGTTGATGTCATTCTCGATGACCGGAATGACAGGCCCGGGGTCAAGTTCAAGGATTCAGAGTTGATCGGCTTTCCAATCCGCATTGGGATAGGTGAGAAGTCGCTGGCCAAGGGGCAAATCGAGTTAAAGCCGCGAGCCGGCAGCCTGATGGCCGTGGAGAGCGGATTGGCTGTGGACAAGACGTTGGAACTCGTGAAGGGGACGGTGACCCAGCCGCGAAGTCTCTGATACTTGGAGGACCAGTGGATGGACTGCACACAGAGGGACCGACCCCTCAGAAATAAACAGGAGGAAACGGGAACGGAGATTTTTGAGGCACTTTTGTGGGCAGCGCAGGCACAAACGGCGCCACACCATTCAGTGACCGGCCACAGGGTGCAAGACACAGTTTTGGCTTCATGTTCACGCCTCCGTTTTGTCTGTTGTCTCCTGTTTAAACTGAGTCGTTAGGCTAAGTGGTGCTCTCGGCATGCGCTTGCAATTGGGCCTTTGCCGGCGCTCTGCGATCCAGGCATTCGCGGATGGCTTTTGCCAGGGACAGATGGGTGTAGGGTTTTTGCAGAAACAGCGCATGCCCGTTTGTGAGGAAACTCGTGTCGAGATTGTCCATGCTATAGCCGCTGGCAAAAATGATCTTGATCGAGGGTTTGGCTGCAATGAGTTTCAGGGCCAGGTCCATGCCGGAGACGCCTTCCGGCATCACCATGTCTGTCAAAACCAAATCGATGTCCTGCTGGTGTTGTTCCCAGACGAGCAGGGCTTGGCGCCCCGAAGCAGCCTCGAGTATATGATAACCGCAGTCCTGGAGAATGACGTGGGCCATATCGCGCAGCACCGGCTCGTCTTCCACGATCAAGATTGTTTCCTCCCCGCCCCGCACTGGGGTGGAGGAGGTGGCCTCGAGGGCCTTGGGACCTGCCGCTTGCGAGCTGGCAGGGAAAAACACGCTGAAACTTGCACCGCGCCCCGGCTCGCTGAATACCTCGATCCAGCCCTCATGCTGCCGGACGATGCCGTACACGGTGGCCAGGCCCAAACCGGTGCCTTTGCCGACCTCTTTGGTGGTGAAAAAGGGCTCGAAGATGCGGGTTTGGGTAAAGGCATCCATGCCGCAGCCGGTATCGGTAACTCGCAAGCAAACGAACGAGCCTGGCCGCGCTTCGGGATGACTTTGCATGTAGCCCTGGTGTATTTCGATCGGGCTGGCGCTGATGGTCAGGATGCCGCCTTTGGGCATGGCATCGCGGGCATTAACAGCCAGGTTCATGATGACTTGCTCGACCATTCCTGCGTCCGCCTGCACCAGGGGAAGCTCCGGGGGCGGCAGGAACTCCAGATAAATCGTTTCCCCAAGCAGCCGCTCGAGCATGCGCGTCATGTGCGTAACCACCTCGCGCAAATCCAGCAGTGCCGGTTGCATCACGTTCTTGCGGCTGAACATGAGCAATTGGCGGGTTAGATTGGCGGCGCGTTCGGCGGCGAAATAGATGGCTTGAGAGGAATCGAAGAAATCCTGTTTATCACCGGACTTTGCCAGCAACATGCCGGCATGGCCCTGGATAATGGTGAGCATATTATTGAAGTCATGAGCAACGCCCGCAGCAAGTTGCCCGACCGACTCCATCTTTTGCGATTGCCGCAACTGGGCCTCGAGGCTGAGCCGGTCCGTGATGTCCTCGATGTAAGCATGCACGACTTGGCTTGACTTCACCGGATAAAACGCCCAGGAGAAACTCCGGCCTTCGAGCCGGGTTTCCAGGCTGACGGGCTTGTCCGCCGTAGCCAGGCAAGTCTGCACCAGTGAGCGGATGTTCACGGGCAGCAGCGCCCCGGAATCGGTTTTTCCGATGGAGGCAGCGAGTTTAGCGGCGGCCTCATTAGCGTAGGTCAAGCTGCCGTTAGCGTCCAACTCCATTGCCGGGTTTGGATTGAGTTGGGCGAAGGCGGCCAGTTTTTGGAGGGTGGCCTCGGCATGCCTGCGCGCCACGGACATTGCCAGTACCGTCGCCACAGCCAAAAGGAAATGGACCTCGTCACCGCTAAATTGGCGCCGATGCGTTGTGTGAGCGCCCAGCACCCCAAAGACCTCCCGTTCGCTTTGGCCCACAATGGCCACCGTAATTCCACTGACCACCCCGTGTTCCAAATGAAATTGCGCGGCGCCAAAACGGGTCTCGCTGGCGAGGTCCTCGACTACCACCGGTTCGCCAGCCAGCAATGTGACACCGAGCTGTGTGTTTGGGTCTGTCAAGACTGTGGCGTGGCCTACCGCGCCTTCATTCCATCCTGCCCCGGAGCGTAGCACCATCGTTTGACCGCCCGGTTCGAGTTCAAAAATCCCGCAATACTCCACTTCCAGGGTTTGGCAGACCAACATCACCGCCTGGTCCAGCAGCGTGGGAAAATCATCGCTAATCAGCGCGAATTGTCCCAGCGCGCTGATAACCGTTTGCTGGAGCGAACGCGTCAGGAGATTTTTTTCAACTTGCTCGCGCTCCTTGACCTGTTCTTCCAGTGAAGCGGCCATGCCATCAATGGTCCGGGCCAGCTCGCCCATTTCACCGTGCTCGGATGCAAGGCCGGTGCGGCTGCTGAAATGGCCTCCGGCAAGCAGGCGCGCCGCTCGATAGAGAATCCGGACCTGGCGCAGGACGAATCGCTCGCCCCCAAACCAGGCCGCCGCCAGCGACAGCAAACCGATGCCGCCGGAGAATAGGGTCCAGTACAGGTCCTGTTTGCTGCCGGTTCGCTTGACCAGCCAGTACATGAACATCCAGGCCGGCGCCACCGCCAGAAACACAGTCCCTACCAGTCGAGCACGCAGGCTGGAGAACCGAGTCATTGAGGGCTGGTATGCATGTTGCTTGCCAATGGTTTAAAGAAGCCAAATGGCAATCAGCAGGCCTAGCTAAAGCAGCCAGAGTCTTACATCTGCCTGTGAGGTGCTGATTTTTGGACAGTTGGCAGCAGCCGGCGCCGCGCCGCAAGCATGGCGCTTTGGCGGCTCTTTTGCATTTTTCTCACGTTGGGCTCACGTTGGGCTTGCTAATCTCCCTTAGATTCATATCTTTATCAGCTCATTTCATTGGATGAATTTGTTGAATACAGGATTGATTCTCGGCATGGGACAAGCTCCGCCCCCGCCTGGCACGCAGGCCAATCCGACCGCCCAGACCCTCGGGATGGTCGTCCCTTTGGTTCTGATGGTGGTCCTGTTCTATTTCGTCCTCATTCGCCCCCAATCAAAGAAGCAAAAGGAGCATGCCGAAATGCTCAAAACGGTGAGACCAGGCGATAAAATCGTGACGACTGGCGGTGTGGTCGGGGTTATCATCACCGTTAAAGAAAAAACCCTTTCACTTCGCTCAGGAGATGCGAAGTTTGAAATTACCAAGGCCGCCATTGCCGAAATCACCGAGCGCAGCGGCGAAGCCGGAGGTTAGTTGTAGTCCGTTGTCATGAATCGAAATAATGTCTGGCGATTTGTCATTGTTGTCCTCGTAGTGGCGTGGTCGCTCTACGAGCTGTATCCGCCTGAGGGCACCGATATTATCCAGTACTTCCGCCAGCACGCGGTCAACCGCGATGCCAATTTTAATTCCATTGTCCAAAAGGCCGTCGCTCTCGAAAAAACGGCCCCTGAAAAGCCTTATGACGACCTGGTAGATGCCATTGGGACCAATGACCTGACCCGTTATTTTCCAATGTTCGAGGCCAAAAACGAGACGCACCCGAACACTTATATCCTCAACCGGCTCCAGCGCTCCGCAGCCGGAAGAATCCGCCTGGGCCTCGATTTACAGGGCGGCACCTCGTTCCTCGTGAGCTTGAACACCACAAACCTCACTAATTCCTCCGATACAACGGCCGCGATTTCCCAGGCGGTCGAGGTGCTGCGCAAACGCGTCGATCGCTTCGGGGTGGCTGAGCCGGTCATCCAGCCTCAAGGCAGCGATTCGATTCTGGTCCAGTTGCCCGGGCTCTCTGCCGCGGACCAGGAG
Organism: Verrucomicrobiia bacterium; assembly: GCA_035946615.1. NCBI lineage: Bacteria > Pseudomonadati > Verrucomicrobiota > Verrucomicrobiia > Verrucomicrobiia bacterium. The sequence continues at coordinate 11,680 of DASYZB010000093.1, read as the reverse complement.
AACGCGAAAATTGCCATCAAGAAGGCGGCGTTTTTGGAATTCTCGCTGGTGAATGAAGATAACCGCAACCTGATTGATCAAGGGGTGGCCACCGTTCCCGGTTATCAGCTCATGAGCCATGTCCGAACCATGCCGGACGGGAAAAAACAGGTCGAAAAGTACTGGGTAAAAAAACGCCCGGAAATGACCGGCGGCATCAAGAGCGCCATGGTTACCCGCGACAACCTGGGCCAGCCAGAAATCGCTTTCACCCTGGACAGCTCGGCGGCGGACACCTTCGCTCGGATTACAACGGATAACGTGGGGCGCCAACTGGCGGTTATCCTGGATGGCGAATTGCAAACCGCCCCAGTGATTAAAAGTCCGATCACAGGCGGCAGCGGAGTTATTGAGGGCGATTACAACCAGCAGGAGGCATTTCAGTTGGAGACGGTTTTGCAAAACCCACTCAAAACACCACTCCAAATCATGTCCATGCGCCTGGTCGATCCGACCCTGGGCAAGGACTCGATCCGCAGCGGCATCAAGGCCTGTGTGTATGGCACGCTGCTCGTTTCGCTATTCATGCTGGTCTATTACATGATTGCGGGGCTGGTGGCCAATGTCGCCTTGATCGCCAACATTATCATCCTGCTGGGCGTCATGTGCGCGGTGGGCACGACGCTCACCTTGCCCGGCATTGCCGGTGTGGTGCTGACGGTTGGTATGGCAGTCGATGCCAACGTGCTGATTTACGAGCGTATCCGCGAGGAATCCGCCAAGGGCAAATCGTTGCGAGGCGCCATTTCGGCCGGCTACAGCCGGGCGTTTGGAACGATCTTCGATTCGCACGTCACGACGTTGATTTCGTCGATCATCCTTTGGAACATGGGCACCGGCTCGATTCGTGGTTTCGGTGTTTCACTGACGATTGGTGTTTTGGCCAGCCTGTTCACTGCGCTGGTCGTTACGCGCATGATCTTTGACTGGCTCCTGGAGCGTGGCTGGCTTAAGTCCGTCCCGATGCTGCACTTGATTCGCGCCACCAAGCTCGATTTCATGAAGCTGGCCAAGCCGGCATTCATCACGTCCTGGATCATTATCGCCATTGGCATTGGCTGGGGCATTCACCGGGGCAAAAGCGCTTTTGGCCGCGATTTTGTCGGTGGAGACACCACCACGTGCGCATTCCAGCACAAGGTCGAAACCGATAAGCTGCGCGCGGCTCTCACCGGCGCCGGGATCAAAGACCCGCTCATCCAGTACCAAACGGACCTCTCGAGCGGACGCGTCACGCTCCGGGTCGATTCCCAGGCGGGCACCGCCGATACAGTCAAGAGTGTCCTGCAACATATCCCGGATGCCGGCTTCAGCCAGTGGAGCCAGGAATCGGTTGGGCCGAGCGTGGGCAAAGACATCCAGCAGTCGGCCATTATCGCCTCGTTGCTCTCGTTGTTTGGCATCCTTGTTTATGTGGCTTTTCGGTATGAATTCTCGTTTGCGGTCGGCGCGGTGCTGGCGGTCATCCATGACGTGTTGATGACAATCGGCATTTACTATCTGTCTCGCCGCGAGTTCAGCGCGACGACGGTGGCAGCTATCCTGACCATCATTGGATTCTCAACTAATGATACCATTGTGATCTTCGACCGGATTCGTGAAGACCTGAAGCTGGGCCTTCGAGGCACGTTCAAAGAGGTAATGAACCAGGCGCTCAACCAAACCCTGAGCCGCACGCTTATCACCTCCGGCACGGTTTTCATCGCCACTCTCTCGCTGTTTATCTTCGGCGGTGGTGAAATCAATGATTTTGCATTCACATTCCTGATCGGCATTATCACTGGCACCTATTCGAGCATTTACATCGCCAGCGCCCTGGTGCTCTGGTGGCACAAAGGCCAGCGCCCAGCCATCGGGACCTCCCCGTTGCCAGCGCAACAAAGCGCGGCGCCGGCCACTTCGCGCAGCCCCATCCGAGGCCAAGTGGCCTCCTGAGTGCGCTTGCGGGGGGATGTCCCGGAAGGACATGTGGCAATAGGACAACTCGGGTAATTGGTGTCTCGTACACATGCTGGCGGTGGTTCAAATCACCCCTTGGTATTGGATTGGCTTCATTTCCTGCGTGTTGCTTCTGCTGGCGCTGGACCTGGGGCTGCTCCATCGCCGCCCGCACGCAGTCGGTTTCAAGGAATCTTTGTTGTGGACGGCCCTCTGGTTTTGCCTGGCGCTCATTTTCGCCATCGTTCTCAAGCCGTTGCGCGGTCAAAAAGAGTCCCTCGAATTCCTCACCGGCTACCTCATCGAGCTGTCTCTCTCGATGGATAATATCTTCGTCATCGCCCTGGTGTTTTCTTATTTCCAGGTCCCGGCGGAATATCAACACCGGGTGCTTTTCTGGGGAATCCTGGGGGCGCTGGTCATGCGAGGGGGGATGATTCTGCTTGGGGTGGCGATTATCAGTTGGCTGCATTGGGTGCTCTATCTACTGGGCCTTTTTATTCTCTACACCGGCATCAAAATGCTCTTCGTTAAACCCGTTGTGGCCCCGGAGAAGAACTGGGTGCTCCGCTGGGTGCGCAAGTTTTACCCGGTGTCCCCCCGCATCGAGGGCGAGACGTTCCTGACCCATTGGAATGGCCGGCGCGCCTTGACCCCGCTGGCGTTGGTCCTGCTCATGGTCGAAACTACCGACCTGGTGTTTGCCGTCGATTCTATTCCCGCCATCTTCGCCGTCACCACCCGGCCCTTCATCGTCTTTACTTCCAATATTTTTGCCATCCTCGGTTTGCGCAGCCTCTATTTCGTGCTGGCCGGGGCTTTGGGCTACTTCCGCTATCTCAAAGTCGGGTTGTCTATTGTGCTCATTTTCATTGGAATCAAAATGCTCCTGGACCCGCATGATCGCCAGCCGCCGGCTTGGTTTCAGATCGAAATTCCCATTGGCGTTTCGCTCTTGACGGTTGCGGCCATCATTCTGATTTCGATCATTCTTTCGATTACAGCAGCGCGGCGTGAAAAGCCCGCCAATGAATAAGGAGCATCCGGGTTCCTGTCCGGTTTTAGGTTGAAGAGGGGAGCTGCTTTGTTTCACACTCGGCTGTCGCATGAAATTTCGCTGGTCTCTGGCCGCCGCGCAGCCGCTACTGGCCGGGCAGTTGGCAAAGCAGTTGCACATCCCGGCGCTGCTGGCCCAATGCCTGTTGAATCGGAAGCTGGGCGACCCTCTTTCCATTGCCGGTTTTCTACAACCCAGGCTTAAAGACCTGGTCGATCCATTCCTGCTGCCCAACATGAAGGCGGCCATCGAGCGGCTCTTTGCAGCCCATCAACACCGCGAGCCGTTGGTGATTTTTGGCGATTATGACGTGGATGGCGTAACTGCCACGGCCCTGCTAGTCGAAGTCCTCCAAGGGCTGGGTTGGTCTGTCTCGTACTACCTGCCCCGGCGGCTGGATGAGGGATACGGCTTGAGCCAGGAGGCAGTTGAGAATTGCCTGAAAAAATTCCCGGTCAAATTGCTTCTGGCGGTGGACTGCGGTTCAGCCAACCCTGGACCAATCGCGTGGTTGGGCGCGCGCGGGGTGGATGTCATCGTGCTCGACCATCACCAGGTCTCGACTCCTGCTCCGGCCGCTTTGGCGCTGGTAAACCCTCAGCTCCAGCCCAGGAGCGGCTTGCCCACGGCGATTGAGGCCGACCGCCTCGCGGTTACGGAGTTTTGCTCCGCCGGGCTGGCGTTTAAATTGGCGCATGCGCTTGTTAAGCACGGGCGCGTAGCCGGATTGGCGGGCGCCGCCACATTCGATCTGCGCCCGCTGCTGGATTTGGTTGCTTTGGGCACCATTGCTGATCTTGTCCCCCTAACCGGTGAGAATCGGACGCTGGCCTCCGCTGGCCTGGAGCGATTGAATTCGACCAGGCGCCCCGGACTGGTTGCTTTGAAAAAAGTGGCCCAATGCCCCGCGCCGATTGGGGTGTATGAAACTGGATTCCAGCTTGCGCCGCGCCTGAACGCGGCGGGACGCCTCGAAGACGCTGAACAGGCGCTGCAATTGCTCCTTGCGTCCGGTTTGGAGGCTGCGATGCCGTTGGCCCAGGCTCTGGATGGCCGTAACCGCGAGCGCCAAACCATCGAGCGGCGCATCACGCAGGAGGCGTTGGCGGCTGTTCAGGCCAGGCTCGACGTGAATCACGATTTCGTTATTGTTGAAGCCAATCCATCGTGGCACATCGGGGTCGTTGGCATCGTTGCATCCCGGTTGCTCCAGCAATTCCACCGGCCCACAATCATCGCCGGGGGCCAAGGCAATGAATACCGCGGCTCTGGGCGCAGCATTGCCGGGTTTGACCTGGCTGCCGCTTTGCGCGAGTGCGGCGATTTGCTGGTCCGGCACGGCGGCCATGCCATGTCTGCCGGCCTGACGGTCCTCCCTGGGAAAATCGACCTGCTCCGCGCGCGTCTCAATGAACTGGTTCGAGAGGCCCTGCCGCCTGAAGCGTTCCAACCCACCTTGCAGCTCGATGCCACGGTTGGCTTGGGGGAAATGAACCTCGAATGCCTGGCGCATCTCGGCCATTTGAAGCCGATGGGCTGCGGCAACCCTGGTTTCCAGTTCATGACTCGCAACGTGCGCCACCAGCGCCCCGCTCAACGCCTGGGCCCCGACCGCCAGCATCTCAAGATGTGGGTCACCGACGGTACGGCCTCTTGTGAAGCTCTTTGGTGGGGGGCTGGTTCTGCCGCGCCTCCCAAGGACCCCTTTGACCTGGCCTTTGTCCCCCAAATCAACGAGTACAATGGCCGGCGGTGCGTGCAATTAAAGGTGCTCGATTGGAGTGAGGGAAATGTCTAAAGAGAGTTCAGCGCTGTTGATGTATCGACGGGGGTCTGCGGAGTTTCTGCTGGTCCACCCGGGCGGCCCCTTTTGGAAAAACAAGGATGCCGGAGCCTGGACCATTCCCAAAGGAGAACTCAAGCCCGGAGAGGAGCCGTTATTGGCGGCGCAGCGCGAGTTCGAAGAGGAATTAGGGTTTAAGCCGCACGGGCCGTTCATACCGCTGTCGCCGATCAAACAAAAGGCTGGCAAGCTGGTGCGCGCCTGGGCCTTTGAAGGCGATTTTGACACCACGCGCCTCCAGAGCAACACCTTCAGCATGGAATGGCCGCCCCGCTCCGGACACCAGCAAGAGTTCCCTGAAGTCGATCGCGCTGCGTTCTTTCACCTCAATGAGGCCAAGGAAAAGATTAATCCGGCGCAGGTCGCGTTTCTGATCGAGTTAAGCCAAAGGCTTGAGGGTTCTTAGCCCGATTCGCAAAGTCCGTAGGGCATCCATTTCATTTCGGCGTGGGGCCCTGGGTCACCTCGACCAAATCCGCCGGCTTCAGCCATTTGGCGTAGGCAGCCTGGACATCTTTGGCATTGAGTTTGATGTATCGCTGGGCCGCGCGGAGGGGCTCATCGAGAGGCAATTCAAGCACCGAACGCGAGAGCCAGCCTTGGGCGATGCGATCCACACTGGACTCCGAAAGCGGAATCTCGCGCAACAGGAGAACCTTTGCCTGGCGGAGTTCGGGTGGCGTTACCAGCGCGCGCTGCATGGCTTGGAGGTTGCTAATCACGATGGCGCGAGCTTTGGACACATTGGGCGGGTCACACGCGTATTGGACCGAATAAACCCCGCGGGTCTGGCCAACCTGAAATTGCGACGAAACGAAATAGACCAGGCCGGCATTCTCACGCAGGTCGCGATAGAGGCGAGTGGCATAAAAAGCGCCGCCCAGAACGTGGTTGCCCAATTCGAGCGGGTAGTAGTCCTCGTTGGTGCGCGTCAAGGGCCCCAGCGTTTGGGCCAGGGTCACCCGGTCTTGCACGCGGCTGGCATCCGGCACCTGGTTGATGGCCGGGGCGTTTACAGGAGCCGGGGGGAACAGGGTGTTGGGCTTCGGGCCGGTAGCCGCCCACTGCCCGAAGTACTTTGAGATGACCGCCACAGCGTGGGCCGGCTCGACCTTGCCGATAACGACGATGGTCGTCAGGTCGGGGCGAAAGACGTGTTGGTGGTAACTCTTTACCTCTTGGATGGAGAGCGCTTTGATCGTTTCGGGCGTGGTTTGGCGCGCGGAGGGATCCCGCTGGCTGAACAACGCAATCTCCAGGGCGCGGCGCGCCAGGTAACCGGGGCTTTGCAGCTCCCCGGCTGCGGCTGCCGCAAGCTCGGGTTGAATCACCTTGAATGCCTCCGCTGGCAACGCAGGCGACAGGATATTATCGGCCAGCAACTGGACCCCTCGATCAAAATGTTCCCTCAAAACCTGCAGCGAAAAGCTCGCGCCGGGCGATTCCATCGCGCCGATGTCATCCAATGCCTTTTGGAATGCCAGCCGATCCAGAGAGGTTGTTCCGTAGGAGAACAGTTCCTCGAGCACGCTCCCCACCCCGTCCTGCCCGGGCGGTTCCTCGACCTTATCATTGCTTTTGACCCGGCCAAAAACGCTGACAGTATCGCTGATGGTCTCCGGCTGGACGATGATTCTCAGGCCATTAGCCAGATTAGTGTCCAGGGGGTGAAGGGTCGAGACGGGCATTTCGAGCCGGGTTGCCGCCTTTCGGGCCCAGGCAGGCAGCGTCGCTTTTTTGACTTCCTTGGGCGTGAAAGATTCCTGGCCGCCAAAGCCCTTTGGCGACACCGGTTTGCCCGAGGGCTGCGGTGTCAGAATCGCCGAAATCGCATGTGAGAAAGCCAGGTTCGCCCTGGCGACCCGATTCACATCATCAGCCGTCACCTTGCGAATGGCCTCGACATCGTCATCAGGTGATTGCCGCCCTTCGACGGCTACCGCTTCGGACCAAACCGAAGCCAGACCCGAAACGGAATTGCGCTGCAGCTCGGCGCTGGCTATCTCGCGGCGTTTGGCGGCCTCGACCAACTCAGGGTTTACCCCGTTGGTCATTTCATTTTCGAGGATAGCGCGCATTTGATCGATCAATGCCTGCCCATCAGCCCCGGCTGGGAACTCGCTAATGGCATAGCCCACCCCCGCCTTGGGAAGACTGTCATAGGCAAAGGCGGCGCCCAGCGCCTTGCCTTCCGGCACAAGCCCATAGAGCTTGCCCCGTTGGCTGCTGAGGACATCCGAGAGGACCTGCGCCGCGGCGTAATCCGCACTGTCGGTCCCCGGGAAACGGAAGGAGATCACGGCCATCCCATAAGGCTGGTCGGTCTCGAGTTTCATCGTTTCAGCCGTGACGGGTTGGAACTCATATTGCGGACGAGGCGGCAGTTCTTTGCGGGGGATGCCGCTGAAGAGTCTTTTGACCTGGGCGAGTGTTTCTTGAGGGTTCACATTGCCAACGATGATCAGAATGGCATTATTCGGAGTGTACCAGGTTTGGTAAAACTGCTTGAGCGCGGCGGCGGTGGTTTTGTCGAACGAAGGCCGCGTGCCCAGGGCGTCATGGGCATAAGGGGTGCCTTTGAAAAGGGCTTCCAGCAGTTTCACATAAAATACATATTCCGGATTGGAGAGGTCCTGTGCCACCTCCTGCTCGATGGCCCCTCGCTCCTGGTCCCACTGCTTGGGTGTCAGCGACAGGCCCCGCATCCGCACTGCCTCAATGTGCAAGGCCGTTTCGAGGTCCTCGGCGGGCACAGTGAACAGATACTGTGTCACGGCTTGCTGGGTGTCGGCATTGTCGTCGCCCCCAAGCATTGCCGAGAGGTCCGCCAGTTGGTCCGCTGAGAGCCCCGGGCTGCCGCGAAACATCATGTGTTCGAGGGCGTGCGCCGAACCGGGAAAGCCCGGCGTGGTTTCATCCGAGCCGACCCGGTAATTGACCACGGTGCTCACGACCGGGGCCAGCGGATTATAAACGATGATCACGCGCAACCCGTTGGTGAGTGTGGCGCGAAGGACCGGCAGTTTTTCAAGCGCTGGCGCTGGAGCGCCGCGCAGTCCATGCGGAGATACCAGCCCCAAAAGCAGCAGAATGAACAGCCATTTCCTCAATTTCATATTCCCTTTCCCATAGCAGCTTCCCGGATGTGTGGATAGTATAGCACCGGTCCCGGCCCAGGGCCAATGACAAGGTTGGTTTCAAACCTTCAAGAATGGCGGCTCGTTGCTTAGACTTTGCCATTAGCTTTGAAATTTAACTAAAAGGTTGTATATTGCCGCCGGTTTTGGAAGGGCGGAGAATCGCTTCCGGCGCAAGCCGGGGGAGGAAAGTCCGAACACCAGAGGGCGCGATGCCGCGTAACTGACAACGGGGCGCCGCAAGGCGGCCGGTTGCCGGATACACGCGGGCGGTGATGCCGCGAGGCATCCCGACGGACAGTGCCACAGAAAACAAACCGCCACGCTCGTGGTCACACGAACGTGGCAAGGGTGAAAAGGTGGGGTAAGAGCCCACCGCTCCACGCGCAAGCTTGGGGGCACGGAAAACCCCATCGGGTGCAAGGCCAAATAGAGGACCCCGGAGCGGCCCGCTCCGTGTCTCGCGAAATTCGCTGGATAGGTCCCGGGTACTGGCTGCTGAGACAAATGATTCTCTCCCCCGTAAATTCGGGGCAGACAAAATTCGGCTTACAGCCCTTCCAAAACCGCTCTTCTAATCGGCGACGGCCAAATCCATGTCGCGGGTATAATAAAGAATGCGGCCGCAGTTGCTGCACGTGACCAATTCCCGCTGAGCCTGGCATTGGACCAGCAATTGCGGCGGCAGGCGCATGTGGCACCCGCCGCAAACCCCGCGCTGAACCCCAACCACCACATTCTCCCCTTTGTTCCTGGCCAGGCGCTCGTAGCGGTCGCGGGCCCCCTCATCCACGGCAGCGGAAAGCTCCTCGCGGTTGGTTTCCAATTCTCCCAGTTCTTTCTTTAGATTCTGTTCCCGCGCTTCGAGTTGGGTCAGTTGTTCCTCCATCATTTTACGAGCTTGGGCAGTGGCTTGCGTGAAGGCAAGGACCTCTTTCTGGGCCGCTTCGGCTTGCTCCATCAACTCGATCTCGCGGTCTTCGATTCCGAATATGTCCGCCTTGCACGTATCGATCTCGTGCGCCAGCGCCCGATACTCCTCATTCTTGCGCGTTTCAAGCTGCTGATTGGCATAACGCGCAATAAGCTGCTTCTTGCTTTCCACTTCCAGTTCAAGGCCTTTACGGTCCGATTCAATCTGTTTGACCCTGCTCTTGGCCGTCTCGAGGGCGCTTTGCGCCTCCGCCGCCCTGGCCTGGAACATCTGCCGTTCCGGTCCGATATGGGACAACCCACCTTTCAGGCGGCGTATCTTGCTGTCGCGGTCTTGTAAAATCAGTAGCTTCTCAATTGCTTCCAACATGTAAAAACAGAGTATCTGCCGCCGCTGCTCAAGTCAACTTTGCCCAATGAGCACGGCGAGATATTGTGTGGAACAGTTGAAAAAGCGCGGCGAGGCTCGCGCAACATGCAAAAAGTTAGCTGCCGCTCAAAAACTTCTTGTCTTTTTTAAAGTATGTCTTGAAAAGCTGCAGCAACGGCGCGCCGGGCCGGTTCACCTTATCTGTCGGGTCGGCCGTCCTCTCGATATTCATCACGTCCCATTCCCGGAAAGCCCAGTAGGCCCACGACCATCCGTAGCGTTCGTACAGCCCGATTTGGTCGCCCATCCAGGCCTCCACGCCGGGCGCATACCGCGCGCAGCCGAACTCACCCACGAAAATGGGTGCGTGATGCTTCTTTTGAAACTCCCGAACCGGCGCCAACCGCGCCTCGACAACCGCCTTGTCCCATGCGCCACCTTCCTTTTCTGGCAAACGGAACCCCGGATAGGCCACTTTATCTGCCGGTTTCTGGTGCGTGTAATAATGGGGGTCGTAGAAATGCACGACATAAACGGTGCGTGAATCGCCCGTAGGCTCGAGGACCTGGAAAGTTTGCGGGTAGGCCCAGCCGATCGAATTGACAAGAATTGGGGTCTCCTTGTCCACCTCACGAATCGCGGCGGTGATTTTTCGTGCGAGCACGTTCCAGTCACCCAAAGGTTCCTTTGCGTACTGGTCGGGGTGGGGTTCGCACATGAGGTCATACCCAACGATGCTGGGGCGCCCGCGGTAGTGTGATGCAATCTCGCGCCACATCTTCGCGTAAGCCACCTGCGCAGGAGCATCCCGCCAGATTTCATGACTCCGGTTAAAGTCTGGCCGGCCTGGTCCCTCGCGGCAGGTTAGCGCCACATAAAGGTGGGCTTCTTCCGCCGCCTTGATCGCTTGGTCCAATTTGGCCAGGTTCTCCGGCTGAAAATCGTAGGGCGTGGCCGGCGCATAGACATTCGAGACGGGAATCTCCGCGAGGTTTGCCCCCCAACTGCGCAGGACCTGCAGGTCTTCGACCGTGCATTGTTTCTGCATGACGTTGGCCCCACGTAGCGCCCCCTCCTGCCACAGGCTAAAAGCATCCACTCCTTCTGGTGACGCCACCGTTGCCTGCAGACCAATCAAACACAAAACAAAAATGGCGAGCCTCGTCGTATTCTGCATGCCGCCAAACCTGCAAGGGATCATGCCAACATGTCAACTGATTTCATCCCTCATCCGTTCTTCCACGCCCCCTTCGCTCACGCACCAGCCCCCGTCCACTGCCAATACCTGGCCAGTCACGAATTTCGAGGCCTCCGACATAAAAAAAACCGCTGCCGCATCCAGATCGGAGGCTTGCCCAATGCGCCCGCCATCCAGCGGTTGTTTGGCGCGGATAAACCGCGTGATAGCCTCGTCGGCCTGGGCCCGTTGAGACATCGGCGTAGCCACGAGCGCCGGGGCCAGGACGTTAAACCGCACGTTGTCCGCGGCATACATCGCGGCGCAGGACCTGGTTAAACCGATTATGGCCGCTTTGGCTGCGGCGTAAGTGTGGGTGGCAAAGTAACGCGGCGAAGGCGACCAGCCCAGTACGCTGCCCATATTCAAAATGCTGCCGCCCGTCTTCTGAGCCAGGAACTGCCGGATGGCGGCGCGATTGGAATAGAAAACAGAGGTCAGGTTCAGGTCGATTGTTGAATGCCACCCCTCATCGGTGATTTCGTGCAGGGGCCCGTCACCCAAACGCCGTCCAGACCCGCCGGCCACATGATACATTCCATCAAATCGGCCAAAGGCGGCCAGGCCCTCCGCAATCGCGCCTGGCGCCGTGTCTGCAGTCGAGGCATTCCCACAAAGCACCCGCGCCGATTCCCCCAACTCCCGCGCGGCCGAGGCCACATTCTCGGGCTTCAATCCCACGGCCACCACTCGGGCCCCCGCCTCGATAAAGGCCTTGCAAGCGGAGAGACCCAGCCCGGCCGTCCCCCCAATCACCACCAAAACCTTGCCCTCAAGGGCTGCCGGTTGTCCGCCGCTCTTCATGCGCTCATCCTTTAGTCACAAGACCGAACGAGTCAATTGAAATTCGTCTCGCGCCCCCGCCCCAGCGCTACTGCAGCCCCGCCGCCCCGCCCACTATGACTTGCCAAATTCGTTACATCCTTTCACGGCGGGACGGCTCGACTCTCAAAGAGTGAATCAAGCCCTATCGCTCCAAAGCTTTTGTTTCTACGGGGATCATAGTGGGTAGAGATTGAGCTTTCCGCAGAAGAACAGGATACGAATCCGGTAGTTGTGAAAGTTGCGAAAGCCTCGGGCAGCGGACTTGAGACTCTGGATTTTCGAGTTCAGCCCCTCGGTTACG
>DASYZB010000092.1 GCA_035946615.1 Verrucomicrobiia bacterium | reverse complement strand
TGCGTGCCTCCGGCAAAGGCGGCGCTGACAGTTCGCTGATCCCTTTAGTGATGGTCACCCTCGATAGTCCGCACACGCGGCTGACTACCGACACGCCCCCGTAGCCTAGTTCCAACGCCTCAGTCGCGGCTAACATACGGCCCAGTCGCCGATGGACAGGGCGAGCATATCGTAATTCACAAGCCGAACATGCCGACGGCGATATTCTCAATCATCGGCACATCGCCTCTGGTTGGGATCTCTCGTTGAGGTGGGGCCAGATTCGCATCAACTTGTCTCGAATGTCACGGATAGGAACCATGCCGCCGCCATAGGTAGCAGGTTCCTACGGACTTGTAAATGTTATTTATTGACGCAACCTAAGCCATACACCTGGTATCCGACTGCCGGCGGACCGCACACGGGGGCTGAAGCGTGGGTTAATACCGGCACCTGGGAAGTGGACACGAATTCGTATCCCCACGGATTTGGCGAACTGAGCGCTGCGGTGCATAAGTTAGGGATGAAGTTCTTGCTCTGGTTTGAACCGGAGCGCGTGGGCCACCCCCACTCCTGGCTGGCCACCCAGCATCCCGAATGGCTGCTGGCAGGCGCCAGTGGCACCGCGGGCGCCATTCTGAACGAAGGTGACCCGGCAGCGTTTCATTGGCTGACGAATCACATGAGCGCACTGATCAAGGCCAACGGGGTGGACTGGTACCGGGAAGACATGAACGGGGCTGGCCCAGCGTCAGCCTGGCGCAATCATGACCCCCCCAACCGCCAGGGGATCACTGAAAACTTTTACGTCCAAGGGCACCTGGCGTACTGGGACGCGCTGCGGGCGATGCATCCCGGGTTGAGAATTGACTCTTGCGCTTCCGGCGGCAGGCGCAACGATTTGGAAATCATGCGCCGGGCGGTCCCGCTTTGGCGCAGCGATTACCCGCAGGCGGCAGGACGCAAAATGCTGGCGCAATCCAATCAGGCTTTTACTTATGCGCTGTCCTCTTGGCTGCCATTCCAGGGCACCGCAAACATGGGCTTTTGGGAGCCCTACTTTTACCGGAGTTCCTATGTGACCGCTTTTGACAATGGTGGGATTAACACCAACAACGCCGCGGTTCAGAAACGGGCTTATTCGGAATGGAAACAGCTTGCCCCCATTATGCTCAATGGCGATTACTATCCTTTGACTCCGTACAGTCTTACCAACACCGCGTGGATGGCCTGGCAGTTCGACCTCCCGCAAACAGGTGAAGGCTATGTGCAGGCGTTCCGCCGCCAGGACAATGATGAGGTTACACGGAATTTCCGTCTCAGCGGCTTAGAGCCCGCCGCGCAGTATGAGCTTCGGAATTTCGATGTAGAAGGTGTAAAGAAAAGCTCTGGCAAGGAACTCATGGAGCAGGGTTTGGCGGTGGATATCCCTGCCAAGCCTGGCGCGGCAATCATTATTTACCGGCGGGCCGGTTCAACCCGCGCAGCGTACAAAATAATTCGCGTGCCAAAAAGCAAATTCCTGCTATCAATTCAATAGCAAATCCCTCTCAATTCAATATGATTGCTAAAATGGACGGGTGTAGCCCTAAGACATCACGAACGGATTTGTGCCAGGTATTAATACGCTGACTTTCTTTGTCAGAGAGCCCGATGGGGGAGACGGGATGATTGTCTCCGGAGCGAGTCTGACCGCTACCGCGCTGCCGCAACCCTCGACGGTGCTGCTGGTCAATCTTGGCGTTCGGGGCAACCAGTTTGGATTCACAACCCTGGGGCCCACTAGCCTTGGCGTCGTGGTGATCGAGGTGTGCAATAAACTGGTGGACTTGATTATTCTTCCCAAGTAGCAAGCTCCTGCTGACGTGAGAAAAATCCTGTGCGATTTGGGGGGCCTGGCCGGGTTTGTTGGGGTGTGATTTTTTCTTTCGAAACTTTTGCCTGATCGATTGCAACGCCCAGGTGATTTACTTCCGGGCCGCCCAGCCCACCACTCAACAAGCCGACGGTCTTGACCAAACTCTACGCCGAAGAGGTTTTGAGCCGGTCGGTTCATATCAAGCACGAGCTTTCGCTCGAGACCCAAGCCGACGGCAAGCCCGTATGGTTCGTATTGGATACCGGCTCGTTTTATAGCGTGCTGGATGCATCGCAAATTGGCCGTCTGGGCCTTGGCACGGAGAGGCTCGTTTCACCCAGAACCGGCAGCTTGATAGCGGATGACTACAGCACATTGATCATTGGCTTGGGGAAGACCGGCGCCCATCAGGCAAAGGTGACGACACTCAAAACGTTGCAGCTCGGGCGGTGCGAATGGAAGAATATTCACTTGGGCATCAGTAATCTCAGAGCCTGGCACGTCGGAGGCGGCCATGCGACCACCACCGACGTGCAGGGCCTGCTCGGCGCGGACCTTCTCATTGGCCGCGGCGTGCTCATCGATTTTGCCAGCAGAAAAACCTGGCTCCGCCAATTGACAGGCTCATAGGGGCTTCCTTGAGGCCGATGGCTTTGATATGCGCGGAACCAGGCCTGGCGGTCGGGCGCGGCCAAAAGGCCAAAAGGCCCGTGTCCTGTGTTGCGTTGGCTTAACCTCGGAATTATGTTCGGCCATGAAACTGAAAGAGAACCCAGCACCCTATACGGGCGAGGTCAGGACAAAAGTCAAACTGTTCAACAACGCCGATGCCAACGCCGCGGCCGAGGGCAAACTGGCGGCCGAGAAGGTGCGGGTGATTGAAACTGACGCGATGGTGGACACCGGTGCGGTGCGCTCTTGCATTCCGGCCTCGTTGCTGGAGCAGCTTGGGATCCGGCCTTATGACCGGGTGACCGTGGAGCTTGCCGATGGCCGTAAGAGTGATGTCGGCCTTGCGGACGGTGTACGCTTCGAGATCATGGAACGCCGCTCCAGCGACGACGCGTTGATCCTGGGCGATGAGGTCCTAATCGGCCAGACTTTGCTCGAGAAGATGGACCTGTTGGTGGACTGCACACGCCAGCGCTTAATGCCGGCCCATCCGGAAGGCCCCGTCAACAAACTCAAATAGATGTCCTCGTTGAGGACGAGGAGGAGGTGCAGCCTCGGCATGTTTCAAACATGTTCTAAGCACTCAAGGGACGGCTAGGGATATTGAATAGGTGACCATGTGCTCGGAACTCAATCGTTTCCAACCGCTCCATGACGAGTCGGAGCTAGAGGAGGTTTTGACGCATCCCACTCCCGCCTTGGTTGAGTTTATTAAAACGCTCTCTGGCCATCTCCTCATTTTGGGCGCCGGAGGCAAGATGGGACCTACCCTGGCGGTCCGGGCGCGTCGCGCGGCAGAGATAGGCGGGCACTCGCTTGAGGTCATAGCCGTAAGCCGCTTCGCAGGCGGCCGTTCTCGTCCGTGGCTCGAAGCCCGGGGCGTGAAGACCTTGAGTTGCGACCTGCTCGATCCCGTGGCCGTCACTCGATTGCCAGACGCCGAGACCATAATTTACTTAGTCGGATTGAAGTTCGGCACCGCGCGCAACCCGGCGGGCACTTGGGCCACGAACACCTTGACCCCTGCGCGCGTCTGCGAGCGTTACCCGCACAGCCGCGTCGTGGCGCTCTCGACCGGCAACGTTTATCCCTTAAGCCCGGTCTGTCGCGGCGGCTCGGTCGAAACCGATCCGTTGACGCCGCTGGGTGAGTACGCGAACGCTGCGGTAGGGCGCGAGCGAATCTTCGAGTTCTGTTCGGGTCGCCAGGCAACGCCCGTTGCCCTGCTGCGGCTTTGCTACGCGGTCGAGTTACGCTATGGCGTTTTGGTGGACATCGCCCGACAAGTCTGGGCAGGCCGCACCGTCGAGCTATCCACCGGCTATTTCAATTGCATTTGGCAAGGGGACGCAAACGAGATAATTCTTCGCGCGGCGCCGCTGGCCCAATCCCCGCCGAGCGCATGGAACC
>DASYZB010000091.1 GCA_035946615.1 Verrucomicrobiia bacterium | reverse complement strand
GGCGCTGCCGCCTAAAGGCGGCGTTCCGCGCGTCCGGAACGCCGGCTTCAGCCGGCAGCCCCGTAGTCACTGAGGGGATACTTCCTCACCACTTCCCAGGCTTGCAATCGCCGGGGGGCAAGTGTAGAAGTAGATAATCATCCCGAAACGAGCTATGCGAGGCACAAAGCAGGGCGGCCTTGGGTTTACACTGGTCGAGTTGCTGGTGGTTATCGCCGTGATTGCCATCCTGGCGGCATTGCTGCTGCCTTCCCTGGCCCGGGCCAAGGCCGCGTCTAAACGGGTTCAATGCACCAATAACCAGAAGCAACTGATGGCCATCTGGACAATGTACGCCACGGACAACGCGGATAGCCTCGCGCTCAATGGCATGAACGACCCACCCAACCCGGTGCGAAAGCTTTGGGTTCAGGGGGCTTTCTTCCACGTCCTGGATAACACCAACCTGACGCTCATTCTTGACCCCAAATTCGCGCTGTTCGCCAATTATCTTCAGGACCGCAGGGTGTATTTGTGCCCGACGGACCGTGACACCATTATGATTTCGGGCCGCCCTTATCCCCGGCTGCGCAGTTATTCCCTGAACTGTTACTGCGGGTGGGCCGGGGAGTGGGATACGCGGCTTTCCTCGGCGTTCACGGTTTTTCACAAACAATCCCAAACGGGAGTCGATATGCCCGCCGGGTTGCTGACGTTCCTGGATGTGCAGCCCGACAGCATTTGCTGGCCCTATTTCGGAATCTACATGACCCGCGACAGCTTCTTCAATTTCCCCAACAGTTCCCATAACCAGGGCGGTGTGGTTTCATTCGCCGATGCTCATGTTGAATTCCATCGATGGCAGGACCCTCGAACGATCCGCGCCTTCTCGCTGGATTACCATCGGCACGACGAGCCATCGCCCAAGAATCCCGACTTGGCCTGGCTGCGGCTGCGCGCCTCCTCGCCAGCCAAGTAGCGCGGCCCCGGGCGTCAGGAGCCTCGAGCGTGGGAGCCTCGGGGGCTCTTGTTGAGGCTTCACCCCTTTATGTCTTGCGCTCGGCGAGCACGGCGACTCGAGTGCTGCGAGTTTGACCTCAGCAACTTGTTCTTGCCCGGTAATCAACCCTTTCAGAGGACGCGGGAGCGGCACATGGTGCGGAGTATCGGTCAGGTTGAGCAGGAAGTAATAAGTCGTGTCCGTTGTTTCGCGGGTGGCCGCTTCGACGCCCGGGGGCACATCGAGGAGCGGGCCCAGCCGCGCGGCGGCAGCGGCCTCGCGCGCCAGGGTTTCATAAAAGGCGCGGGGCGTGTTGCGGAGAAGACCAGCTCCTGCCATTCTGGCGGCATGTTTGATTCTGTCTGGCTTGGTCCCACGAGGTTTGCTGCGGGCCTGGTTTTTTGGTTTGCGCTCCTGAGCGCTTCGGCGGGGGCCAGTATTGCGCCCGGACGCGTCACAGAGTTGGCCGAGTGGTTGCCGGTTGCGCCGGCCGGATTGGGCCGGCCAGTTACCGACCGCGTTGCCTGGGAGAAGCTGGCGAAAACACCGGCCTTTGGGTCCATAATTGCCCGAGCCGAGGCGTTGGCCAAAGAACCTGCGCCGGCCTTGCCGGACAGCCTCTATCTCGACTACTCCAAAACCGGCAACCGGGAGCGGTGCCAAAAGGTCCTGGGTGAGCGGGGCGAGCGGTTGGTCACGTTCAGCCTGGCTGAAGGGCTCGAAGACCGCGGGCGCTTCGTCGGCCCGCTCGCCGAAACCGTACAAGCCATTTGCCAGGAACGCACCTGGGTCCTTCCGGCCCATGATGGACGGCTCAACAATTTCTACGGACGCACGGTCGAGATGGACCTGCGCGCGACAGCCGTTGCCTGGGAACTGGCTACGGCGGATTATGTCTTGGGTGACAAGCTCTCCCCGGGCACCAGGCGGTTGATTCGGGAGAATGTACGGCGCCGCGCGCTCCAACCATTCCGGGACATGGTCGAAGGGCGCCGTGCTGAAATCTATTGGCTGCACGTTCAGAACAATTGGAACGCCGTGTGCCTGGCGGGCGTGACCGGGGCGGCCTTGGCGCTCGAGGACTCACGGCAAGACCGGGCTCTGTTCGTTGCGGCGGCGGAGCATTACATTGCGAGTTTTCTGAGTGGGTTCGGGCCGGATGGGTACTGCAGCGAAGGCGTTGGGTATTGGAATTACGGGTTTGGGCATTTTCTGACGTTGGGCGAGACGATTCGGCAGGCCACTGGCGGGCGCGTGGACCTGCTGGCCCAACCGGCGGCGTTGGAGCCGGCGCTCTTTTGCCGCCGCAGCGAAATCCTCAACGGCATTTATTTGACCATCTCGGATGTGCATCCAGGGACCCGGCCGGACGCGGAGTTCGTCCGTTACATTTGCGAGCGGTTCGCGCTGACACCGCCGGCAGGCAAACCAGCCGGATTTGTCAGACCAAGAGGCGGCCTGGCCGAGACGATGCTCTTTTGCTCTCTCCCCTCGCCCTTGCCGGTCATCGCGCATCCGCCATTGGCCGCGGAATCTCCATTGCGCACCTGGTTCAAAGACGCGGGCGCGCTCATCTGCCGGCCAGCGCCCGGGTCGGGGGCGCCCTTCGCAGTGGCGCTCAAAGGCGGGAACAATGCCGAAAACCACAACCACAACGACGTCGGCAGCTTCAGCGTCGTGGCTGGCCGCTCCATGGTGATTTGCGACCCCGGCGCGGAGGTTTATACCCGGCGGACCTTCAGCGCGCATCGTTATGACAGCAAAGTACTGAGCTCTTACGGCCATGCCGTGCCGGTTGTCGCCGGTCAATTACAGCAGGCGGGCGCCCGAGCCCGGGCGGTCGTGCTGCGCACGGATTTTAGCGACGCAGAGGATGTGGTGGCTTTTGACCTGCGGTCGGCATACGCCGTGCCGGAACTGAAAAAGCTGCAACGGACATTTCTCTTCCACCGGACGGACCCAGTCTCGCTGACGGTGCGCGACGAGGCGGGCTTCGGCGAACCCAGGGATTTTGCAACGACGCTCATTACTTGGGGCAAATGGAAGCAGACATCGCAGCACGAACTCTTGCTTACGGACAAGGCGGGGGCCGTGCGGGTCGGCATCGAAACCGGCGGCTGCGGGTTTAAAGTGAGCGCGGAAACGTTGGACGAAGACGTCGTGACGCCGGAGAAACCGGTGCGCTTGCTCATCACGCTCGAGGCGCCAGTCCGAGAAGCGGCGGTAACCTTGAGGATTGCGCCGTGTGCGGAGTGAGTTAGATGAGGGTTGCCCGTAGAAAGAACGAAAGGGTTTTTGCAGTCGTTCTCTCCGACTCTGTGGTGAAAAATGAACAGGACCGCAAACAGAAAGGCAAAACCGCGGAAGAGCGTAACAGCGAATTCTAGGGCCCTACAGGTTTTCTTTGGACAGCGCGCAGCGATGGTGTCATGGTGCTCTCCGATGAACCCTCTTTCTGCTTGGCGGTATCACGCTGCGCACCGATTAGTTCTGGCGTTGCTTGCGAGCGGCCTGGGGCTGCTCGGATGTTACCGGGCGTTGGGGGAAATCATCTTCGAGGACCTCTTCACGCAACCGGCTGGAAGCGTGACCAACAGCATTCCCTGGATAGATGTTCAAGGCGATGGGTGGCAGGCGAGCTCACCTGCCCTCGGGCTGTCCATCGATGGCCAAGGCCACCTGTTTAACCCTGTTACCAACCTGGGTGGTTCAGCCGGCGTTCCGTTGATCCCGATCGGGCCGCACGGGTCGATGACCATTTACGCCACAGTGAGTCTGCCCCCCGCATCGTCCGAGTGGGTCGGCTTTGGGTTCGGGAACAGCAACCAGTTTTTGGCGGGCAATGGCAGCCAGAGCGGCCCCTGGCTCAAGGTGCAAGGCAACGGCTCGCTCACCCTTTATAGCGGAAGCGGCGAGAACGGCGGGGTTCTCGTTCCCTCAGCCTATGCGAACACGGGCGCACCGGTGCAGTTCGCGCTCGCTTATGACGCGTTTCTTGCCTCCGCAACGGTCAAGGTGGCGGCGAGCGGGGTCACAAATACCGTGTTCGACAACATGCCGATCACCAATTCTCTGGGCGCCGTCCTGGCGCACTATCTTATCTTTCAGTTTCCCAGCAACGCAGCACCTCCCTCTGCACGGTCTGTCGGCCCGGTGTCCGTAGATTGGCATCCACGGCCAGGCCCGTTGCTCGCTCTGCCCACGCCGCCTGCGGCAAACGTCGTGAGCGTCGGAGCACCAACCGGCGGGTCGGATATACAACTGATCCAAGGGGCGCTCAACGCAGCGGCAAGCCTGAGCGGGGGCGCCGAGGTCCGTTTCCAGTCCGGTGCGACCTACATCATCACCAACAACTCAACCACGGCGGGCGTGCCCTTGTCGCTCTCTCACGCAACAGCGGTTCTGGTCAATGGCAACGGCTGCAAGGTCCTGATCGCAAATCCGCGCATCGGATTCCTCGACCTCTTCATGTGCACCAACATTATCGTTCAGGGATTTTCGGTCGATTACGATCCTCTCCCCTTTACGCAGGGGGTAGTGACCACGAACCTCTCAGGCACAGAAAAGGCGTTCGAGTTCCGCGTGGACCCAGGCTATCCTGCGCCGACCAATTCCAATTACCTCGACCAGCCGCAGTGGGGCACGTTCATGGACCCCACGCGCCCGGGGCGGCTGGCCGACAATCACTCCACCATTTACGACTTCAGCGCCGTTCAGGCGACCCCAACCAGCGGCATTTTCAAAGTGGTGCTCAAGAATGCCTCCAAACTGGCGACCATCCAACCCGGCGACATCTGGTGCCAGCTTGGCCGTTGGGACGGTTCCACGCTCTTTCGGGCGCGCAACTGCTACCAGGTAACTTTTTTGGACCTGACCAATTATACGGGGGCGGCGGCGGCTTTCGCCGGCAGTAACTCCTACCTCGTAAACGAGATCGATTGCCAAATCATCATTGGCCCTTCCCCTGGAGGCCCGCAGGGCGTCCCTCGAGTCAAGACCACCAATGCCGATGGCGGCTTATTCGGCAACCCGCGCATAGGACCCTGGGTCGAGGGCTGCAATTTCATCGGGTTAAGCGACGATGTAGCCAATGCAAACACCCTTCCTTTTTTCGTCGCAGGCCCTGTCCCCAATTCGACAAATACCTTCCACTTGATCGGATATACTCCCGGAGGCGCCCTGGCGGACGTGACCAGCCAGCAATTGCAGGCGGGTGATGATGTTATGTTCTACAATGGGACCAATGGAACGGTTTTTAACCGGGCCTCCATCACGAGCGTTGAACCACCTTATGTTACCTTCGATCACAATATCTCAGGCATTTTTGCCGGCCTGGACACGACCAACACGCTTCTGTTTGATAATTCACTGAACAGCTCCGCCGTCTATCTCAACAACACCTTCAGCAATTCAAGAATCCACGGCATTTATTGCCGGGCCAATAACATGCTGATCGCGCGCAATGTCATCACTGGGATGGGAGTCAGCGCTATCGCGGCGCATCCGGCATTGAGCCTGAGTGGACCCAATTCCTTCGTGCCCACCAATGTCGTGATCATGGACAACGTTCTGGCGGATGGCGGGTGTTCCTACGAAGCCATCCACAACACCGATCCGAACCAGGAACCCACCTGGGCATTGATTCAGTTGCACAAGGCCATCGCCGCCTCCGATTACATCCCGCAGGGACAGGAAATCTCCGGCATCCGCATCCTCTACAACGCGTTTCTGCAGTGGCGCCGGGGCGCCATCACCCTGCACAACGTCACCGATGCCAACATCATCGGCAATTACTTCGGCCCGCCCCTGACGAACTACGGATTGACGGCGCTCACCAACCATGTTGTGGCGGACCTCTGGGCATGCGATTACCCGGGCGTGCGCATCAGGAACAATGTCAAGCCCGGCCTGCTGCCCGATGCGCAAGCGATTCGCGAAGATGGCCAATTCGCCACCCTCCCGGGCGCCTTTCAACCGCTGAGTTCGCCCTTTCTGGCTATGACCCAGGCTGCGGGCACACTGGCCATTAGTTGGAATAGCCCTGCGCCCGCCTTTGTGCTGCAGCAGGCCCAGGCCTTGGATGGCCCGACCAATTGGATGGATATTGCCGAGTTGCCTTACCTCGCCGGCGCATCCAACACGGTCGAACTGCCGCTCCCGGCTGGCCTGCCTGCCGGCTTCTTCAGAGCCCGTCAGCGTTGAAGGGCTATTCCATCGAGTGGAGCCCAATCAGGTTGCCCTCGGTAGCTCTAAGGCAATTGAAGGATGAAATACTGCTGAGACAGAGATTCGGAATTGGTGAAATGGAATGCTCCGGATGAGTCGAGTTGGTTCGTGGCAATCGGCGTCCATTCAGAGAGCGGCAAGGCGACATTGGTGGTTGATAGCACGTAATAGGTGGCGCCAGGAGTCCCGTTTGTGCCACTCAGCACAAAGCCCCCTTGCGAACTCGAGAGAATCCCCAGGATGGGCCGCACTTGGAGCGCGCCGGCGACAGCGACTTTGCCGTCCACGGCAAGGGTATTGCTCCAATACAACCCTGGCGAGAGTGCGGGCAGGGTGATTGCGTTGAAGGTTCCCGTTAGGCTCGGGGCGCTGAAAAGTTTAAAGCTGTTGCCGGAGGCCAAAGCGCCATTGACATTGGTAACCGTCAGAGCGCCGCCGTAGGCGATGCTGGCAGCGGCGAGCTGGTCGGCAGTTCCCGCCGCTGCGTTGAGTTCCATCACGGTTTGGCCTTGAAGAGTGATGGTGTTGGTGACCGTCAGGGCGCTCAGGCTGCCGGGGGCGACCGTGGAACCCGCGCCGGCAATCACGCTGCCCCAAATTGTGCCGGCGCCTTCCAGGGTTTGGCCGGACAGCAAAGTGAGGGTAGGGCTCGAGGCCTGGCTTAGGTCCAGCATTCCAGCAGCAATATTAATCAGGGAACTCGCGGTCAACGAATCACCCACAAGCGCAAGGCGGCCCGCGGTGATTTTGGTCTGGCCGGCGAAAGTCAAAGGGCCCGCCAGGAGCAGCGGGCTGCCTCCGCTCTTAATGAGGCCGCCCGTGCCACTGATGCTGTTGCTTTGGGTGAAAGAGGTCCCACCAATGTTGAAAGTCGCGTCCCCCTCCAGAGAGATAGAGCCGGCATAGACGTTGGCGCCGCTATTATTCAGGACGGTGGCGGCGTTGCTAAGAACAAGCGGCTTGGCGATGTTGGTTGCCACCAACTGATAAAACTCGAGAGTTGCGTTGCTGGCGATGCTGATGGTGGCGTTAGTATCGCCTAAAGAAGTTGTTCCAGCCTCGACACCCAGCATGCCTGCCAGCACCACGATATTGGAGAGCGCCGGGTCCACGGCAACCCCGACAAGAGATATCTGGTTGGCGCCCACCTTGGTCAAGTTGAACGACTGGCCGGCGGTGTTCAACTCGGTGAGGCTGGTCGCATTTGCGGCGCGAATGTCCCACCGTTGCGTGCCCCCAAAGGTTGCATCACCTGTCAGGCTCACGACTTGGAGGGCATGAATCTGGCCCTGGCTGCCGTTATTGACAATAACACCTTTGCCGCCTACACCACCGCCGCTGACGAAGAGGTGTTCCTGGCCGAGATTCAATCCGTTGCTGGCCAAACCCGGGCCGCCGAGGTCCAAGGTTGCGCCATTGGTGACGACAGTATTTCCGACTGTACTGCCCAGAGCGGCATTGTTGTTGATCTGAAGGGTGCCCTGGAACACGTCCACCTCGCCGTCAAAAGTGCTGGCGCCGCTCAGGGTTACGATTCCCGTGCCGATGTTTGTCAGCGAGCCCGTGCCGGTGATGGAGTTGTTCACCATCAAACTCCCGGTCCGATCGAACACCAGCGAACCGTTGTTGGTGAGAATGCTTGAGCCCAGGTTGCCATTAGCGCCGCCATTACCCACCTGCAATATGCCAAAATCAATCGTGATCGGTCCGGTAAAGTCATTGCTGCCCTGATTGGCGATCGTCAATCCGATGCCGGCGACGTGCAATCCGCCTTTTCCGGTGAGCTTGCCGCTGCCACTGAAGGTGTAGGCCCGGCTGGCATTGTTCATGGTGATGCCGGAGGTCGTCAACGCGCCGGAGAGACTCACGTTTGTCACAGAGGACGAATCATCAAAGGAGACGAAATCGAGGTTATTAAACACAGCCGGGGCGGCATTTCTGGTCCAGTTCGTTGTGGAATTGTCCCAGATGGATGAGGTGGCACCGGTCCAGAGATCATCACCAATGGCTGTCTGGACCAGGAGATTGATGGCGCCTGGGGTTGTTGCCGGATCGACGATGGAGAAAGTGAAACCGGCCTGGGTGGAAAGCACAATGAGGTTATTGGTAGCGCTGCTGGGCAGGGGAGCGCCGCTGTAGCGGAAAAGGGTGTACACATCGCCTGGATTCATCGTCGCTGGGGGGACGATTTGCAGTGTGTTGGTGCCGCTCAGAGTCAATCCGCCCGTCACCACGACCTGATCGTTGCCCGATGAAGCCGCTGTCGAGAGCTCGAACGTGCAAGTCGCGTTATCGAGAACCAACGCGCCCAATGTGAGCATGGCCAGCGGCAGATTCGCATCCCCAGGGCTCAAAATGCCGTTGGTAATCCCCACATTCCCGGTGGCTGCGCCGAAACCTCCCAGGATACCGCCGTTATAGACAGCCACATTGCTACCCACGGTCCCCTCGACGGCCAAGGTGCCATTGCTGATGATGGTACTGCCATAACTGGCTGTGACAACTCCCGCTATCACATTGGTTCCGCTCCCGGTCTTAATGAAGCTGCCGCTGCCGCTCAGAGCGCCGTTAAATGTCAGGGCGGAGCCGCTAGCGGCGTTAAACAGGCAATTCCCATTGAGGACCACCGGACCGCCAACTGAATTGGCTATCCCACTCCCGCAATTGAGCGTGGTGTTGGTTCCGGTGCCGTTGAGCACAAATTTTTTGCCCAATGAGATGGTGCTGTTATAGAACTGAAGTTCAGCCCCCGGCGCGACGGTCAAGGTGTGATTGGGGTCTCCCAGCGAACCGGTAGTGGTTTCGACGCTGAGAAGGCCGTTCAGGACGTTGATGTCGCCAAGGCCGGCATCCACCGTCAGGCCAACCAACGAAACTTGGTTCGGACCGATCTTAGTGAGTGTATAGGGGCTGCTGGGAGGAACGGTTAGCAGTTGGGCCGCGCCTCCGCGGATGTCCCAACGCCCGGTGCCGCCAAAAGTCGTATTGCCGGCAAGGGTCACCCAGCCCAAGGCATTGATATTGTCTGGCCCAGAGTTAACAATGGCGCCCTGGCCGCCGGCGCCAGCCCCTGAAACAACCACAGTCACATTGTTGAGTTGCTGGCCATTGACATCAAGAGTGGCGCCGCTGCTGACTGTTGTGACCACGCCGGGCGCGCCCAAGGCGCTGCTGCTGCCGGCTTTGAGAGTTCCTTGGGCCACGCTGACCGCACCGGCAAGGGCGCCATTGCCCCCGCTCAAAGTTAAGATGGCCGAGTCGATCTTGCTTACCACGCCCGTGCCCGAGATGGGATTGGGCACCACCAGGTCCGCTCCACGGTTGAAGGTGAGTGCGCCATTGTCGGCTACGCCGCCCGAGGGCAAGGTTCCAGTGCCACCATTGGTCCCAACCTGGACGTTGGCCGTGCCGCCAATAGCCAGCCCGCCGGCGATGGCGTTATCGGCGCCGAAAATGACCGCGCCTTCATTGACTGCCACGCCGCCATTAAAGGTATCGCCCCCCGTTTCGAGCAACGTCAAAGGTCCCGAGCCGTTCTTGGTTAATGAGGTGGCGCCGCTGATAGCTCCGTTCCCGGTAAAGGTGTAACCGTTAGTTGTATAGACTGTAATCGCGCCGGGCAGAACCACGGTTGCGAGGTTCACGGTGGTGGTTGCAGCGGTATCATCGAAAAATGCCGAGTCCAAATTATTAAATTGGACGGGGTTGCCGGAAAAAGTCCAGTTTGCGGTTGTCGCGATGTCCCAGTCGTTGTTCACATTGCCGGCCCAAGTGAGCGCTTTGGGCCCGGAGGTTAAAACCAAAACCACAGATGCATTGGCCGTATCATTCGAGACATAGCCTAGGGTTGTGGAAGTCGGCAGGGTTCCGAGGGTGAAATTGTAGCCGCTCCCGGCAATGGCCCCGGTGTACTTGAGAAGCGTGAAGAGGGCAGGGTAACTGGGCACGTTAAAGACAGAGCTGATATTGATGGTATTGGCGCCGCCCGTTGTCAAGCTGCCGACGACCAGATTGGTCACGCTGGGGTCCACTGAAAGCGCAAGCGATGAATTGGTCAGGCCGAGGCTGGTAATGCCGGAAGCGGAGGTATTACCGATGATCGAACCCCCATTAATCCCAATCGGATTGAAGGAGGAGAATCCGCCGGTCACGCCGGAAACATCCAGCGCGGCGCCGGGGTTGACCTGAATAGAGGAACTGGTTGCAATCGAGCCGGCGCCGCTCAAAGCCAGCGCGCCCCCGTTAATGAGAGTGGGGCCCGAATAGGTGTTGTTGCCGGTCAGCATTTCGACACCCCCGCCAATCTTAGTCAGTGTGATGTTGTTAGCACCGTCTTGAATCGCGCCGGCGAAGACGCCGGACTGGTCGTTGTCGCCGATCGTGAGCGAAGAAGGCGAGGGGCCATTGTTGACAATGAAGCAACTTGCCCCCACGCCGGAGCTGGACAGGCCGTTGATGGTTTCGTTGAAGCCGTTCATATTCCATGTGATTGTGTCGGCGCCCAAGCCGTTCATGAGGACGTTGCCTTTGCCAAAGCCGTTGGGGATGATCTCGCTGTTGCCGCTCAGGAAGGTGTTGGCGCCATGGGGACTGGCGTTCATCGTGGTCGTGCCGCTCCAATCATTTTGCGAGTTGGTCAAGGAGACGGTGCCGTTGACTGTGACCGGCGAGCACAAAGACAGGTTGAACGGTCCGGAGAGTTTAGCCCCAATGGCCCCGCTGGCGCCGCCGTTACCGCCGATGGTGGTGTCCCCAATCAGGGTCCACGGTCCATTAAAGAGCCAGCCACCTGTCGTGCGAATCGCGCCCAGAGGCTCGCCCGCCGTGCCGTTGCCCGCAATGAAGACGGCGTTGGTGACTGGGGTCGTGGGGCCGGCGCCGCTGGGGAAGAGATAACAACCGGGAAGGATATAAATAGGGCCGGTGCCGCCCGCATCGGCATTGCCCGTGCCAACGCCGCCCTCGCCACCGACAAATTGGACGCGGCCCTGGAGGAGGAAAGTGCCGCCCGAGAAGGTGTTGTGGCCGCGCAGTTTCATTGAGCCGGCTCCGGTTTTCACAAACGTAACTGGAGCCGAGCCGTTGTCGGTGATTTGAGAATCAATGATGAGCGTTCCAGAGGATGAACTGGCGCAGTTGACATCAACCACGATCTCGCCTGGCGTGTTATCGGCGCCACCCGCCGTCAGGATGCCGATGTTTTGGTCCGGCCCATTGGCGCCTTTGGGCGTCTCGCCGATCAACCAGGTTAGGCCCGAGGTTGTATTGGGCTTGAAGATGGCGCCAAAGCGGCCAAGCCGCAGGGTGTTTCCGATGCCGATCTTTAGAGTAACGCCGTTGTCCGTCCGGTTCCAGTTGATAGCGTTGACGTCCGTGAGTGTTCCCGCGTTGTCGTTATCCACGAGCATATCTCCGGTGACGGCGCTGGTGATGAGCAGATTGGCCGCCGCGGTGCTGATACTGTGGATGGTTTGGCCATTGGCCAGAGGCGTGTAACCGGTGAAATTAACGATATGCCCGAGGGGATCGACGCTCGCGAAATCGGTCCCGAGGATGATGGAATTGGCGACGTTATTGCCGGTGATCGTCACAGCCGATCCATCGCCGAGAGTCGCCCAGCCGCCCAGGATGCCGTTCACGTTCGTGCTCGAGGTGATAATGTTCCCCCCTCCTCCCAAGGCCGGGGTAATGAGGGTCAGCGTCCCGCCCGGGTCGTGATCGAGGGCGCCCAGGTCAAGATTGGCCGTGCCGCCGGGTCCGTTGGTTGCGAGGATCACCGAGGACGCAAAGGTGACATGTGTCCCATTGAAGGTCTGGGAATTCGCGGCTCCGCCACCTCCTACCAAATTGAGTTGGGCGAAATTAAGCGCGCCGAACCCGGCATTTTCTCCACCAAGAATAAGGAAAGAACTCGGCGAGATAATGTTGGTTAGCGGCGCGCCAGGTTGGGAGAAATCCAGAGTCAAAGTGCCAACCCGGTTGGAGGTTGAGCCGGTATAAGTATTGGCCCCCGAAAGGACCAGGGTGCCGAAGCCGTTTTTGGTCAAGCCATCGGGACCACTGCCATTATTTGCTATCACCCCGCCATACGACAAGGTTGTGCCCGAATCGACGGTGAGCGTCCCGGCGCCGGCGCCGGGATTTGGGCCCAAAGCGATGCCCATGCTCGAGTTGAGCGCCAGGCTGGCGGTGGTCTCAAGAGCGCCCTTATCGATTGAAAGCCGTGAGGGCGCACCCAGGTTTCCGGCTGAATTGACGGCTAATTTCCCGCCTAAAATTCCCACAGGCCCAGTGAAGCTGTTTGCTCCTGAGAGCGTTAAGACCCCATCGCCGGTCTTGGTGATACCGCCGGCCCCAGAGATGGCGCTGTTAATGGCCAGCAACCCATTGCCCACCACATCGATGTCCTGGCTGGCGCTCAATGATAGCGAAAGGTTGATGGATTCAGGGGTCACTACCTGGCGGTTGGTAATCCCACCGGCCAAACCAATCGAATTTCCCGAGAGCGTGAATCCGCCCGGCCCCTTGAAGGTGATCCCGCTAAAGGCGGTGCCCATGCTGAAATTATTTGTGTTGGCCAGGCCAACTGTTCCCGAGAAAGAGAGAGAATCTCCCGCCGAAGGCAGGATGCCACCGGCCCAGTTGCCGCCATTGTGCCAAAAACCGTCCCCGCCCGCGCCGGTCCAGGTCTGATCCGCAGCCAATATGCGGGCAGGAACAAGATACAGAACGATGAGCAGGACGGGCAGAGCCCAAGCGGATGCGCTGGTTTGGAAGAGTGAATTCTTTTTCATAAAGATTTCCATGAGTTGTTGGCATGAGCACCCCGAAAGGCCAGGATCGAGCCGGTGCTGGCATCCTGATTCATGAGATAAATTGGTTTAATGGCTCGCTAATTATTGCCACATTCGCACGGAGCGCGCTATTGAACGTTTGTTCGATCTGAGAGCCTGTTTAAAGTTCCGCGGAGGCTCTGAGCGCGAAAGCACCGCGCTAACCGTTCCAGGTTTCAATGGACCCGGGCATTCGATTGGGGCTCCGCCTGCAGGTCCACTTCCACCACATCCACGAGCTGTGTGCGTTTGGCGGCAGGCAAGCGAATCGTCAAAGTTGTTGCGGAATACTCATGCTCCAGGTCGCGATCCTGGCTGGTCAGAATGACACGCGCCGGTTTTTGCGCCCCGGTGAGAGTTAGGACCACGTCGCTGGGCGGCAGCAGGTCCTTTTCATACGCGCCGCCCTGGCTGAACCGTGGCAACGCGAACAGATACCGCGTTGCGCCCAAAGCGGTGGCAGGAACCGAGGCCGTCTCGAGGGCCGGCAAGGGCTTGGCCATTGTGACGGCAACGCGATTGCGCCGCATCCACGGGGCGATTTTCTGCATGTTATCGTAAATCGCCTGGCAGAATTCCCCCGAGGCCATGGGACCGACCCCTAACAGGTAATTCACCCCCAGCGAGCGGCTGGTTGCCAGTTGGCCAAGGACATAGCCCGGCGCGCGGAACGGTTGCGGTGTGTACGGCCAGGCCGTAGTCCAGGTGTTGCAAAATTCTGCCCACCCTTTGACCGGCGTGGTGACCGGCAGGGTGCGCTCGAATGTGACAAAATCCCCGTGCCCATGCAGCCGTGGGTTAATGACAATGCCGGGTTGCAACTGACGAATCCGCTCCTGCGAGATGATCGGGTTGGCGCCCGCTGCCGGCTTGCCATCAAACCAGAGCAGATCAATCTTCCCATAGCGAGTGAGCAGTTCCTCGACCTGACCATTCACTAGCCGGGCATACTCGGCCTGGTGCCGGGCCAGTTCCTCCGCCGTGTGCCGGGTCGCGCGCGGTTTCAAATCCGCATCGAGCGACGGGAATTCGGGATTCAGTTTTGCGGCGCCGTGATACAGGAAATTCATGTAATCGTGATCGAAATGCCAATCGGGCGGCGAATAATAAAGGCCGACCTTGAGGCCATTGCGGCGGCAGGCCACGACGTAATCCTTCACCAGGTCCCGGCCACCCATGTAGAGTTTTGTGTTAAAGTCGTCATAGGCGCTCGGCCACAGGGAAAAGCCCTCATGATGCCGGGTCGTCAGGACCGCGTAGGCAAAGCCGGCCTCGCGGGCTGCCTTGAGCCACTTCTCCGGGTCGTACTGCTGCGGATTGAAGTCCTTGGCCATGAGCCAATATTGTTTGGGCGTGATGGGCGGCTTCTTGCCGTTCAGATTCCAGTCGCTCTCCCGGATGATGCGCTCTCGTTCGGCCGGATCATCAATTCGCTTTTTGGCCAATGCCCGGCCAGGGATCATCGGCCACGAGATGTTCATGGCTTTTACCGAGGACAATCCCCAATGAATAAACAAGCCCAACCCGGCTTGAGGAAACCATTGCGCATCGGGGTTCTGCGTATGCTCCGTGGATTTGGTTGAACCGACGCCGATGAACGCGTGTTCTTGGCGGACCGCGTCAGGCGTGGAAACGCTCGATTTAGGTTCGGCGCCGGCAGCGACCCAAACCAGGCTCAAGGTTACAGCTCCGGCCGCGAGGAAAGCTCGCTTCAGCAGGTTTCTTGAGGGCGCGCCCACGGCAGGCAGAGCGGCTGACAAGGTCTGTTGCGCTGATTGGAAATCTTGGAAACCTGCCAGGTTCTGCCCGAAACCCTTCATTTTGAGAAGATTCCTTGCGCGAGAGCAAAATCCAGCTATCCGAGTATTTCGCGAATTCGGACGCAATTCTTGATTAACAATGGGGGTCAAAAGCTGGTTATCCGTCATGGTTTCCCCATCTTACCCGCGCCGCCGGCTCCATGACCATAGAACGTTTGTTCATGAAAGTGGCGGTTCGTGGGTATTCCAGCGGATGCTTTCTGCGAACGGTTACAAAGTCGTCCTTGCGAGTCCAGATGGCTCCGCCGAAGGGAATTGGAAGCCGTAGGGGCTGCTGCCACATTTTCAAAAGTGGCGCAGTGCCGCCGCTCTAATAATTGATGCGGAAAAACACCTGCCGGGTGGATTTGTTGGTCACCGACAGGATTGAATTGGTCGCGCTGGGGGTGAATGCCAGGTAAGTCATCCACGTCCTCAAATCCGTGCTGCTCTCAATCGTGTAGGGCAATGCGGGAAACAGATCGTTGATCTTCAGATTAAAATTCGAGCCGTTACCGGCGAGATTCATCGCAACGCCCACGCAGGCATATGCCGCCGCACCGAGCATAAGGCCGAGAACGTGGAGGCACGGGCGGCCATCGAACTGAGCGTCAATAAAAGCGCGGGGAAAATCATCAACATCCGCACGACTGATTTAGGCACCATTGACCGTAAGGTTTTAGAGCGCATTCGGCATTTTAACCCGTTGCCCCGCCAAATCCAGCCAAACACCTTGGTTCTTTGGTTCTTCCGTGCTGTGGTGAGGGATATCAACCCACAGGGCGGTTCCAAAGCGCCAGAGGACTGGCGCAGTCCAAGACGCTGCGCGCGTACCAAGGCCCCTGAGGCTGACGCTATACTTTCAAGAGAGACCTGGCTTCGGCCATGCCCGGGGCGGGGCGTCCGAATTCACTGGCGGTGACGCGCGCCAGGGCGATGACGTGCCGCCAACGGTAGGCGGGGCGGGTGGCGGCGAACTCTTCAGAGACTGTGCGGTAGAATTTCTCAGCGTGAAGCGAGCCATCTTCACTCACGGCATAGCGCAAGAAGAGATCGAACAAGGGCCGTGGCTCGTGACCTAACTCGCCGTAACGTTGGGCAACGGCGCTGGCTTTGGCTTGAAGGTTCCCGCGGATGGCCTCTTCGGCGTCCCGCAGAAGGTCCTGAGGATTGTTGCTCTTGATTTCCTGCAGGTGCCGGGCGAAGGGCAGGGGCTGCCAGTTGAGAAAATCGCCGCCGCGCGCGGTGCGATCGAATGCGACCTGGTAGGCGCCCAGAATTAGGCACGCAAAGCAGTTTCGGGAGTTGGTGACGAGGGCCATGTTGCGCCAGGCATTGGCGGAGTCGCAGGCATGGACACCGATCGAGTCACCATGCACGCTGCCAATGGGTTTGCCGGCGACCTCGTCTCGAGGGGTGCGGCCCATATCGCGCAGAATGAGTTGATTGGCTGCAAGGCTAATCGCTTCGCCAACTGCGGCAGGAGCAATGCCTTCGGCAAGCGATGCGGCTGCGATTTCGGCGGCCTGCTCCGGTGTGGATTTGAAGATGGTCTGGCTGGTTCGCTCGACCCATCCGTCGTCAGGTTTTCGTTCCCCGGGCATGCGCCCCAGCAGTTTGCGCGCTTCCAGTAATTTGGGCAGGAGCGCGCGTGGGGCATTTCCCCCGCCGGGATTCTGCCAGGATTCGGCTTTGACGCAGTAACGGACGGATTGCCGAAGCAGGGTATGGGCTTGTTCTTTGCCGATGAGGCCGAGCAAGTCCCAGGCGCGATAGGGCAATACGACACGATGCACCTCAGTGTGATCATCGACGGCGAATAACAAATCGTTGAAAGCGTCTTCTGGCGAGCTTTGCGCGATCCGGGCAAAGGCCTGCTCGGCCTCGGTGACGTCTTTGCGCCTCACGGCGTCGCGCAGCAGTTCACCGTTGATCGGAGTTGAGCTTTGAGCCGCCGGCGCGACCTGGCGCAGGACTTCCACTTTGCGTCCGCCGTATTCCTGAATGCGGTTGGTATTTCGATACAGCACCTTGAATATCGGGAGCGGTTGCAATTCGGCTGGGAGTTCGCGGGCCATGCGCAGGGCTGGCGCCAAGGCCATCATCGTATGAAACCCAACGTAGTCCTCCCCGCCAAAGGTGCGGGCGTTAGCGAGGGCGGCCGCGGATGTCAATTGCCGCAAACCTGTGCCGGAATGCAGCAGGTTGGCGAGCGTGGGCAGCAAATGATTGACGGGTGTTTCCTGCATGAGACAAACGAGGGGTTCGAGTGTCCCAAACGAAAGGCGGCCGGCGGTCTCCTGGGCCAAAGCGGAGCCGAACCCAAGATCGTTGGCGACATCGTAGCCAACCGCCGCGATGAGCATGCCTTGGCCGACCTCGGTCAGGAACTCTCGACGATTATACGGCGTTTTCATAATTAGTTCTCCTTCCTAAATACTGTGACCAGGCTGCAAGTGAAACTGTACGCTCGTTTTTTATGGCGTCAAGGGTCGGAGGTCCAAAGGATGAACGTGGCAGACCGGAGAGCGGGACCGGGTCCAGATGGGCGTCTTGGATTTCAAGCCTGCGAGGCCGCCAAACTATAACCAGAGAGGTTGAGGCGCTGAGAAAACCTTTGCCCGTGGAGGTGGCTTGGCTCTTAGCGGCGGTGGGCGGTCTGCGGAAGGCCGGCTCCGGGCAACAGCAGGCTGAAACCCTTCTCGACCAACTCCGCCGCTTTGTGATCGCGCGTCTTCAAATCGGTGCTGTCGAGCACCACGGCCACCAGACGCCGGCCCTGGCGCGAAGCGGTCACCGCTATGGAAAAGCCGGCTTGGGCGATGTAGCCGGTCTTAAGCCCGTCACAGCCCTGGACATGACCGAGCAGATGGTTATGGGCGCGCATAATGATCGTTTTGCCGGGCACGTTTTGGCGGAAAGGCCGCTCGCGAGTCGAGGTATAACGCAGGGTATCGGTGTGCCGGAGCACTTCCCGGCACAAAATGGACAGGTCACGCGCGGTGGTGAGGTCGTGGTGCTGACCGCGGCCGGGGGGCAAACCATGGACGGAGTGGAAGACCGTGCTTGTCATGCCCAGCTCTTTAGCTTTTCGGTTCATTAACTCGATAAAGGCGTCGGTGTTGCCGGCTACCTTTTCGGCCAGGGCGACGGCGGAATCGTTTGCGGACTGGATCATCAGGGCATAGAGCATCTCATCGACCGTGAACGATTCCTTCTCTTTGAGCCAGACGCGTGAGCCGCCCGTGTGCGATGCCTTGGCGCTCACCGGGACCTGGTCCTGAAGCGAGAGTTGCCCATGCTCGATTTTCTCGAGGATAATCAACAGGTCCATCAACTTGAGCACACTGGCGGGGTAGCCTTTGGTATCGGCGTGGTCTTCGAACAAGACCCTGCCCGTAGAGGCGTCCACCACGATGGCGCCCAGGTAGGGTGCGCGGGAGATTGTGCCGTTGCGCGCGTGGCGCGCCGCCGGTAGCGCGCCGGCCAGTGAAATCATTGCGAAGAGCAGCAGAGCGCAAAAGAGAGCCTTTATGTTCATGTCAAAGTTGTTAATTAACAGTGTCCAGCTTGTTCGCCTGTCCCGCAGAGGTCAAGCAGGGGTTATGAAAATTTTGCGCATGACGCTTCTTTCCGTTATGACCCTGCCCGCCCAATCCAAATGCCACCAGACCTCATAATGGAACCTCCTGCCCAATGGACCGCCCAAAAGCGCCAGGGACTGGCGCAGTCCAAGACGTTTCGCGCGGACTGATGCCATTCAGCAAACCGAGCCGTTAGCCCACAAAACCGTAATCATACGGCTTGCGCATTTCGCGGATGAGATATGCATTGGCTTGCTTTGCTTCAGGCCCTGTAAACTCCTGGCGAGCGGGGTCCCAGGTAAGCTTGAGCCCCGTCCGCAGGGCGATATTCCCAAGGTGGCACATCGTCACCGAGCGGTGTCCAGCCTCGACATCGGCGACGGGCGCTTTTCTGGATCGGACGCATTGAAAGAAGTTGCCCATGTGATCGTCGCTTTTATAAAGCCGATGGGCGCTTTCCGGCAGCGGGGTTTCAATGAGTGCCTTATCGCTGGCCCGCAGGGCGCCGCGATTGACCCAAATCCAGCCGGAACTCCCCTCGAAGCGGATGCCGTTGCGCTGGCCTGCTGGGTCCTCGACGCCCCCGTAGATATTATCGGCGCGCGTGGTGCGGGCATTCTGAAGGACGCCGTTCGCATAAGTGAACTGGACATCGTACTCGCTAATGGCGGTGTAGCCGCCCGGGATGGGCTGGGCCAGGGCTCTGCCTTCAACGCTGACCGGCCCATCCAACCCAACAGCCCATCGGGCAATATCGTTATGGTGCGCGCCCCAGTCGGTCATGGTCCCGCCGGAGTAATCGTACCAATACCGAAAGAACAAGTGACAGCGTTGCGGCATGTAATCCACTTTCGGGGCCTGGCCGAGCCAGAAATCCCAATTCAGTTCGGAAGGGACCGGGACCGGCTTGAAGGGGCCTTCGCGCAAGCCTGCTGGGAGCCAGACTGTAATGGATTTGAGGGCGCCGAGCCGGCCATTGCGCACCAACTCGCAAGCCAGCCGGAACCGGGGGTCGCTGCGCTGCTGGGTGCCGGTCTGAAACACGGTCTTTCGCTCGCGCACGGCTTCAACCAGCCGTTTGCCTTCATCGATGGTCAGGGTGAGCGGTTTCTCGGAATAAATGTCCTTGCCCGCTTTGACTGCGGCGAGATTGACCAGCGTATGCCAATGGTCCGGGGTACAGGTTAGAATCACATGGACATCCTGGCGCTCCATGAGCTTGCGAAAGTCGTTGTACTTTTCCGGCGCTTTGCCGTTTTTGGCAAACTGCTTGCTTGCCGCTTCGGCATGGTTCTTATCCACATCACACACGGCCAGCAACTCGCCGAAACGTGAGGCATTACCGGCATCGCCGCGGCCCATGCCGCCGCAGCCGACAAGGGCGATGCCGGGGCGGTCGTTGGCGGCAAGCGGTTTGGTCTGGGCGTCAGCGGCCAACAGTTCCTCTTGCACAAACCAAAGCGGCAAGCCGCTGGCCGCGGCGGTTAATGAGCAAGCCTTGAGAAACGAACGCCGGGAAATATTGAACGGGCGACTGGAAGAGTTCATGTGGAGGATTGTGAAAGTGCCTTACTGCCGGTGATGATGGCGGAACAGGCGCTGGCGATTCTGGAATAGATACCAGACGATCAGGATATTAATGGCTAGAATCACCAACAGCATCACCGGAGCTTTGTGGTTGCGGTGATCACTGACCAGGCGGTAAATCTCGATTGGAATAAAAAATGCCGATTCTCCAATGGCCATCCAACCCGCCCAGCTTACGCGAAAAACCAACCCGACGCCTTCGACCAGGGAGAACAGGCTGTAAACCAGGGTTCCGGCAGCCGTCCAGAGGACCTTCTGCTCCGTGAGACTTCCTACTTGAACAGCCAAATCGGCCCAGAACTTCCGTTCCGGGTTCAGCTTCAGATGCAACAGAAGATTCCTGTATTCGGCCGGCAGATCGTTATCCGAGAGCGTGTAAGCGGTGATAGCCAGGAGAACGAAGAGTAATCCCTTGAGCAGCTTGATCGCGATGATGGCATAGAGCGTGGGCGCCCGCTTCTGACTGGGAGGACCGTGGGATGGACTACACACAGAGGGACCCCTCTCCCCGACCCTCTCCCCTTCCGAAGGGGAGAGGGAGAATCCTCGGCAGCTTACGGTTGTAGCGCATGTTGAAGACTCCTCTGGAACTGGCCCGCCTTTTGTCTGGGTCGTGGTCTGAGCAGCCTCTTTCAACGAACCTTCTCCACCAGGAGGGCCGGGAGAGCCGCAATCTTGACCCGCTCCTGTTTCATGCTGTCGCGTTCGCGCAGGGTTACTGTGTCGGTGAGCGCCGGCCCTTGTTCTCCCAGAGTCTCGAAATCAATCGTCACGCCAAAGGGGGTCCCCGCCTCATCCTGCCGCCGGTACCGGCGGCCAATTGCGCCCGCTTCATCATAAAAGACCGACATGTGCGGGCGCAACAAGTCACGGACCTCTTTTGCCTTTTTGACCAGGTCGGGTTTGTTCTTGAGCAGCGGGAACACGGCGACTTTGATGGGTGCAATTCGGGGGTGAAATTTCATGACCACGCGCGCTTCGAGCTTGCCCTTTTCGTCCGGAGCCTGGTCTTCGGTATAGGCATTGCAAATGAGCGCCAGGGCCAGCCGATCCACGCCCGCCGAAGGCTCGATAACGTGGGGTATATAGTAGCCCTTTCCGAGAGATTCGGCATCCTCGCGCGCCTGCACCTCGGCGCGTTCTTCCGTCTCGCCCATTTTTACCAGATACTTTCTGCGCCCTTGGCCATAGCGTTGCGACAGCTCGGCTTTTTTAGACTCCGCCAGCTTAGGCCAGGCCATCTTGAGGTCTTCATCGAAAACGCTCATCGGTTTGGCCGCAAAACGCTGGTGCTGTGAGAGGTCGAAATCCCCGCGCGCGGCCACTCCTTCCAGCTCCTCACCCGTCAGTTCGCCGCTTTCGTCCCGTTTGCTGAACGGGAATTTGAAGAGAATATCGACCGTCGCACGGGCATAATGAGCCAGTTCCTGCGGTTTTTGCCAATACTCGACCAGCGACCTGCGGGGCAGGCCGATACTTTCATAAAACCGAAGGCGCTCCTCGACCCAGTATTGGTGCCAAAGCTGCCAGCCCCAGTTGGGTTGCGGTTCGCCCGGATGGCCCGGGCCGCTCGATTGGGCGACGCTCCCGCAAATGGCTTCGATTGCCTCGTCAGGCTTGATGAAAAACTCGAGTTCCATCTGCTCGAATTCGCGCGAGCGGAAGGTGAAGTTACGCGGATTGATTTCATTGCGAAAGGCCTTGCCGACCTGGCATATCCCAAAGGGCACCCGCTGCCTCGATACTTCCAGCACGTTCTTGAATTGAACAAAAATGGCCTGGGCCGTCTCGGGCCGAAGGTAGGATTTGTTATCCTCGCTCTCGACTGGGCCGACATAGGTCTTGAGCATCAGGTTAAAGGCGCGAGGTTCAGTCAGCAGGCTGCCGTTCTCGGGATTGTAGCGCGTCGAGTTCTGCACCAGCTCGGAGCGTTCGCCCGCCAGGACGGGTTCCTGCAGACCGCGCTGGCGGTAAAACGTTGCCGCCGCCCGGCGGGCGCTTTCGACCGGTTTGCCCTTGGCGACCAGCACCGAGAAGTGCTCCTTGCAATCTTTGGCCCCATCGGTGGCGCCGGAATAAAACCACGCTACGCCGCTTTGTGGCTCGATTTGGTCGGCCCGGAACCGCTTTTGGGTCAGGAGACAATCGACCATTAAATCGCTAAAGGTGCTGGTGTGGCCGCTGGCCTCCCAAATGCGGGGGTGCATGATAATCGAAGCCTCCAGGCCCACCACATCGTCGCGCAATTGGCTCATCTGGCGCCACCAGCACTCTTTGATGTTGCGCTTAAGCTCGGCCCCAAGCGGGCCGTAATCCCAGAACCCGTTCAAACCACCGTAGATTTCTGAGGATTGGAAAATGAAACCCCGCCGCTTGCAAAGCGAAACGATTTTCTCCATCAACTCGCCCGTCTTGGGTTCAGCCATAAGACGCGCAGTGTTCTTAAAGCTGCTTGGGATGTCAATGAGGATGGGAATGATGCCTCATTGGTTAAAGCAGAAAGCGGAAAGCAGAAGTGAAACTGCCGCTATTCGTCCTCGGTTTTCCGGGGGTTTCGAGGAGAACGACGGGAGAGCCGACCACTTTCAAAACATGCCCCCTTTAGAAATTTCCTCTTTCCGCTTTCTGCTTTTCCTGGGAGCTTTTTGAAGCGCCTTGCATCTCCCAATAGGGCTGGCGGGTGTAATGGGTGAAGAGCTTCTCTTCGTATTCGCGCGTAATCGGTTTGGAGGGCTCATATTCCGGGGCGCGCCGGACAGTTTCCTTATCCAGATCGATATAGACCCTTGCTTCAGGCCAACTCACCCAGGAAATCCACTGAGGCGCCAGGAGCGCGCGTTTTGCCGGCAGCCAATGGCGCCTATCAGCCACCAGATAGCGAATCGACCAGGTCTGATCATCGAAGATAAACTCCTCGATGTGGCCGAATACCTCGTCGAGTGCCTGGACCTGGTAGCCGTTGAACCCGATTATTTCGAACACACTGCGCAAGTGGGCATCCGGCCCCTCGGGCGCCTGGCGAGGGTGCGGTTCAGGTGGAAACGCCGATGGAATGAAAGCGCCCGGCGCTTCCAGCGGTCCCCAAAGTAATGGTCCGGGCCAATAATAAGGCCAGCCATAATACTGAAAGTACTCCGCCTCGAATTGCCGCGAAACGGGTTTATGGGTTTCAATGGAGGGGCTGTCCTTGATTTGTTTTTTGGTGAGATTGACCTCGATGGCCTTATGTCGCTCCAAGTGGATGGCCGCTACAGCAAAAGGCGAGATCAGCACTTTGCGCTGAGGCAGCCAGTCGCCGGTATCTGCCGCCAGGTAGCGCATGGTCCAGGTCTGGTCGTCGAAATAGAAGTCTTCGAGATGCCCGATCTTCCCATCACGCGCGCTCAGCTTGGCGTGTCGCAGTTCTTTGGTCTTTCGCAGCATAAACCGCCCTTTCGATGTCAACTTACGCCTCAAGACCAGGGGGAGCAAGGGTTGGTTCCATGGTAATGCCTCAGTGACTACGGGGCTGCCGGCTGAAGCCGGCGTTCCGGACGCGCGGAACGCCGCCTTTAGGCGGCAGCGCCCGCCGTCACTAACCGATTACGTTCCATGGGTTTGTTCCATTGCGTTTCTCTGCCCTTGTTCTAAATTCTGAGTAATTATGGAAGAATACTTTGATTCGACCACTCGTGGTCCCGTGGATTACGTCCTGTTCGGAATGGGGTTCATTGGGGTTATTTTGGGGACGGCTGGTGTTATCGTCGAGTCCGTGGCCGCTGCGATCGCCGGCTTTGCGCTGCTGCTACTGATCGTTTGCGCCTTCCGCCTGATGAAAGACTGAATCTCAAAACGGAGTGCTGGAGTATTGGGTTTCCCACCACTCCATCACGCCAATACTGCATCACTCCGTCTCACTTACCCGTTTCTACAAGAATTTCGCGCGCAAGTACTCCAGGTGATGGGCTGTCTGGGTGGTTTCGCCCGTGGCCTGCTGCATCAGTTCCTGCGGCAGGTAGCGCAGGCCATGACGATGGACCTTCTGGCGCAACCAGGCCAGCAACGTTTGATACTGTCCCTGAGCAAGCGCGGATTCCAGGTTTGGGTTATCCGCCATCGCCCGGCGCATGAGTTGGGCCGCATTGAGGTTGCCTAAAGTGTAAGTGGGGAAGTAGCCGATACTCCCCATGCTCCAGTGGATGTCCTGCAAGCAACCGTCAGAGTCCCTGGTGATTTTTAACCCGAGCATCTTCTGGAATTCCTCGTTCCAATAGGCCGGCACATCGGCCACGGGCAACTGGCCCTCGATCATCTTCACTTCAATTTCGAATCGCAGGATGATGTGCAGGTCGTAAGTGACCTGATCGGCTTCGACCCGGATAAAAGAAGGCGCGACACGGTTGACCGCTGCGGCCAGTTGTTCCGGAGGGATGCGCTTCAGTTCGGGAAAGTGCTCGCAGGCGATGGGATGCCAATGCTTCCAGAAATCCGGGTGGCGTCCGATGTGGTTTTCCCACAGGCGCGATTGGGATTCGTGAATGCCTAAAGAGGCCGCGCTGCCCAGCGGCGTGCCGAAATGTTCGGTGGGCAACCCTTGCTCGTAGAGCCCATGGCCGGCTTCATGAAGCACGCCATAAAAGGACTGGGTAAAGTTCTGCTCGTTATAGCGGGTGGTCAGCCGGCAATCTCCGGGCCCCAGCGTGGTGCAAAAGGGATGTGTCGTGGTATCGATTCGCCCTGCGGAAAAGTCGAAACCGATGGCCTCGGCTGCGCGCCGGTTGAGCGCCTGCTGGGCGGTGGTTGGATAGTTGCCCTTGAGCAAATCTTCCGGTACTGAAGCCGAGCGTTTAAGGGCGGCACCGAGAACCGAGGTAATGGCGGGGCGCAACTGGGCAAACAAGGCGCGCGCCTGGCCGGCCCGCATGCCGGGTTCAAATTCATCCAGCAGGGCGTCGTAGGGGGATTCCGGGAAGCCCCAGTAATCGGCCCGTTGCCGGCTCAGTTCCAGCACCTTCTTCAGGTGCGGCTTGAAAATCTTAAAATTCGACTCCTGCCGCGCTTTCTTCCAGGCCTCGCGCGCGTGCGCGCAGGTTTTCTGAAACCTCTCGACCAATCGCGCCGGCAATTTCGCGGCTCGGTCATAGCGCCGGCGCCATTCCCGCACATTAGCGGCCTCAGGGGAATCGGCAACAAAACCGTTCTGTTCGCACGCCGCAATCCAGTCGCCCGTTTTTCTTGCGGTAAAGAGCCGGTGGGTGTGGCCGCTCAAATGGCCCATTTGCTCGGCGCGAAAATCCAAGGCCTTGGGCGGCATGTAGGTCTCGATGTCCCAGGCCAGCGCCTCGGCGGCGCTTGAAACCCAGGCGATTTGACGGCTCCGCTTCAGCAGGTTCCGATAAGGAGCGAATTTGGTCTCCATAATAAGCGTTCACAACTGTTTCATCGCATTGTCCATCGCCTCGAACAACCGGCCCATGCTCGATTCGGTCTCGTCGCCCATATTGGAAATCCTAAAGGTCGTCCCCTTGATCTTTCCGTAGCCGCCATCAATCAGGAAGCCCTGCTCCTTGACCAGTTTCTGCAGCTTGGGCACATCGACCGTCCGGCTGCCAGGTTTGGCCCCGTTATTGACGCAGGTCAGCGTGAGGGATTCGTATCCTTTTTCAGGGAACAAATTGAACCCGTGCCGGGTTGCCCAATCACGCGTCATCCGGTTGG
Source organism: Verrucomicrobiia bacterium (assembly GCA_035946615.1). Classification (NCBI taxonomy): domain Bacteria; kingdom Pseudomonadati; phylum Verrucomicrobiota; class Verrucomicrobiia; species Verrucomicrobiia bacterium. The sequence continues at coordinate 8,824 of DASYZB010000091.1, read as the reverse complement.
CGCGCTGGTGCCGCGCGTAACGGGCCTCCAATCCCTCCGCAAAAATATCTCCCAGCTTCGATTCGAGCGCGAAGACGTGGCCGATGCTCGGCGTGCTGGGCGTCATGTGTTGTTCCGCATTCTTCTGGAATTCGACAAAATCGAAGTAGTAACCGCGGTCTTTCATGGTGCTTGCCTTCGCCAAAGCTGCAGCAGAGCAAACAAATAATGCGGTCCCCGGCGGCAGCGCAAAGGCCTTTTGCGTTCCGGCCAAAAGCACATCGATTCCCAATTGGTCGAACTTCAGCGGCACCGCTGTCATCGAGCTGACCGAATCGACGATGAACATCACCTCCGGATACTTCTTCTTGAGTGCGGCGATTTCTGCCAGGGGGCTCATTACGCCCGTTGAGGTCTCGTTGTGGATGAGGGTCAGAGCGTCGAATTGGCCGCTCGCCAGCTTCTTATCCACCTCCTCGGCGCGGATGGGCGAGCCCCACGGCACTTGCAGCGCCTCGGCTTGTTTGCCGCACCGTTTTGAGACATCGAGCCATTTATCCGAAAAAGCGCCACACATGCAGTTAAGCGCCTTCTTGGAGACCAGGTTTCGAATGGCCCCTTCCATAACACCCCAAGCCGAGGAAGTGCTGATATAAACCAATTGCTTGGTTGATAGCAGTTGCTGCAACTGCGGCTGAATCCTGGCGTATAAATCTTTGAACCCCTGGCTGCGGTGACCGATCATCGGCGAGCAAAAGGCGCGAAATGTCTTCTCGCTCACCTCGACCGGCCCCGGAATATGCAGTTTGACGTGTCCCATAGGAACCGAATTTTTCACCAGCAACCTGCGAAAGGCAAGCCCAGCGCTTAGGAATAAAGGCGGCGGCAGTGCAACGAATCAGCGCTTTAATGTCTTGGCCGCTGGTTGCGCAGGGACACCCACGTTGGCCGGCGGCCCCTCCGAAAGCTGCGGGTCGGCCTTGCCAGTCGCGGCGGCGCCGCCGTTTTTGCGCCGGAGCCCAATCGTAAAGAGCCCGCCGAACACGGCGATGAGAACCCCCGCTAACACGGTCCATTCGATATGGAGCGCGCCCTTCTGGTGATCAGAGAACGGAATGGCAGCCGCATGGCCCAAACCGAACACAAAGGTGGTCGTGACTAAGCCAAAAAAACCTCCAGCCAACACCCACAGGACCCAATTGCGTTCTGCCCTCTGAGCCATGAGGCCAAACCAACCCGCTGTTAGCAGCCCAAATAACCATGGAATTGCATTATCATTCATGAGAATAAAATATAATCCAAAGTACAGCCCTTAGACAGATGAATTCCGCCGTACGCGTAATCGGTTAGTGACGGCGGGCGCTGCCGCCTAAAGGCGGCGTTCCGCGCGTCTGGAACGCCGGCTTCAGCCGGCAGCCCCGTAGTCACGGAGGCATTACCCGTACGCTGCAAGAACTTTTCGGGGCCAATGACAAAGTCAAAGCAACGAACCGCGATTCCTGAGTGTAGGAGACGACGTAAGGAGTCTCTGGTCAGCAACTTCCGCGTGAACCAAAGGCGGCCATCTGACAATCTTGATCAGAGACTCATGACGTCGTCTCCTACAAAGGTTTGGAACCGACCTTGTTATTGGCGTTCCGAGAACTTTTCGCCAGTCCCCTGCTTGACTCCCCAAGGTTTAGTATGTTAATAATGGCCGGCCACTATTAGCAGTGGCAACACCGATTATGCGCTGCCCAAAATGCGGCTGTCAGGACGATAAAGTAATCGACTCGCGCGCCTCGCGTGAGGGGGCCACGATTCGGCGCCGGCGTGAATGTCTCGGCTGTGCTTATCGGTTTACGACGTATGAAGAGGTCGAGCGCGCGGGTCTTGTGGTGCTCAAACATGATGGCCGGCGCGAGGACTTCTCGAAGGAGAAGTTGCTGGCCGGGGTCCGGAAGGCCTGCCAGAAACGGCCAATCAGCCCCAAGATAATCGAGGACCTGGCCGAGCGAATTGTCAACGAGGTCACGGACCGCTACGAACGGGAGGTGCCCGCCGAGGTCATCGGCAAAATGGTCATGGATGGCTTGCGCCAGATCGATGAGGTCGCTTATGTGCGGTTTGCCAGCGTTTACCGGCGGTTCCAGGAGGCTACTGATTTCGTTCATGAAGTAAAAAAACTGGGAGGAGGCGAATGATTACATTAGCGGCGGACTGTTTGATTTTCGAAATGGCCAACGGCGAGGGCGTCCCGTTCTCGTCGGACATGATTTCCATCGAGCTAACCGGTCAAAGCGGGCAGTGCTTTGAGCCGGATTTTGTGCGGCATGCCGCCAAAGCGGTTTTCCATTTCTTCAAACATGAGTTGGGGCGGCAGACCGTGTCGGTCGCCGAGTTTGCCGAGGCCCTGGAAAAGGTGCTGCGCGGGTTCAATCCCCTCCCTGCCGCCCCGCTGGAAGCTCCGCGCGCAACAAGGGTTGTCGAATCGGACTTGTTCCGCCTGGCGCGGGACTCCGGGCAGAGTTGCGAACTGCTTTTCTTTCCGCTCCTGCGCGAAGCGCTGCGGCAGCATCTGCGGCAAAGCCCGCGCCTCCTGCGGTTCCATGGCCTGCGCGGCTGCGTAAAGCAATTGGCCGGCGCCCGCCGCTGGACTCCCCGTTGCCAGGGGCTCGAAGAGCAAATCGTTGCTTACCTTCGCGAATGCCTGAACACACCCGAGCGTCCTGCGGAATTTGCCCTGCTCATCGAGTAGCCACAGACAATACCTTCGTCGTTTCTTCTCCAAACTGGCTGATGACGCGCAGCGTCTTATCTCCCCACGCCGCGAATTGCTCGCAGCACCCGGCGCGTCATTTCGCGGAGACTGAGGAGTCTCCTTATCACAAAATTAGGGCGTTTGCGTGGTTGGGTTATTTTCCGAAACACTGCGGGATCATATAGTTCCGCTACCTGATTATCTGGTGCTATCGCTTGGGCCGCCGCTTTCCCGTAAATTCCTCCTACCGCTCGTCCCGCCTCGCTCGCCTCCTCATCGATTTCCTCTGTCACCCGCCGGGCTGAATCACGAAACTCGAAAATCCCCCGCCCCAGCCCTCGGCTAAGCTCTGGCAACTTCCTGGCGCCAACTACGATGACAACCAAGGCGAGGCAGAGGATTAGTTCCCTTCCTCCAAGGTTGAATAAGCCCAGCAGCACCCCAGTTTCAGCGATGGCCTGCATGACCGCAATTTACGCGAAGACATGAAAGGCTTCAACAAGCTTCCGAATCGATCAAAGCTCCTCCGCGCTCATTTTGTCGTGTTCCCTGTGCGACCTTGAAATGAAGCGAGCGGCGCCCAGCGTCAGGACCGCGAGGGCTGCGATTTGGTAGCCGGTGAACGGGCCCAATACCCGCGGCTCCTCACGGAGGAATTCGTGCAGGAAACGGAAAGCACCGTACCCGATCAGGTAAATATGAAAGTGCTGACCTGGCAGGCGCTTTGTCCGACGCAGCCAAAGAATGATAACCAACGCCAGAAGGTTAAAGAGCATTTCCACGGGAACAGCAGGCCATCGCGTTTGTCCTGATGCGTCCTGCACGGTGAACCAGGCGGGCTGGCACGCGATTCCCTGACAGCAACCGCTCGTCCAACATCCGATACGGCCCACCAGGACACCGGCCGGCACGATCAGCGCAAACAGGTCTCCAGTCATGCCGGGAAATCCCAGAAACCGTTTTACCGCCTCGACGGCAGCGTAGCCGCCCAGCAATCCCCCCAGGATGCTCTTGCCGGTTGCCAGTTGCCGCCACATGTCCGGCGCGCCTAAGTGCAGGTATCCCTCCGCAAGGAAATACACTACTTTGGCCCCGAGCAATGCCCCGGCCAACGCCGCCAGGTAAATGGTGAGCAACCGCGGGTCGCGTCGAGCCATGCGACGCCACAAAGCCAGGCTCCCCGCCAGGCCGCCCAGGGTCAGCCAGCCATAAGGGGCCAGCATCATGGCGCCGCTCTCATATCGGCGAAACCGGAGTAATACCTGCAGAATGAATCGAGCTTGCCATCAGGTCGAATCACGTGCGTGCAGCACCGGTCAATGCGGTCCTCGTCCCAGGTCCAGGCATCCATGAAAGGCTTGATCAGAATCCTGAAGGTGTTCGATGCGTCCATCTCGAACTGCTTTAACAATTTGCCCAGCGGTTCTGACTCGCAGCCGCAGCGGACCAGGTCCTCAAGTCTGTAGCGAACCTTGTCCCTCAGGAAACCCTGCACCTGTGAGAAATCGATGAAGTCGCTCACAGAATAGGTGCGACCGTTTGCTCTCAGGAGGTAACCAATAGTGGCGCAATTCGGATCGCCGCAAGGCAGAGGCGTGAAATCTTCAAAACGCAGCCGGCCTTTAGACTGGTCCACCGCTGACAAAATGATATCGGCTGTGTTCAGCCGTTCTCCGGGCTGCACAGGCAGGCGGCCCGAACGGAAGAGTGGTTGGAAACAGATGCCGCGAATGTGCGAGTGCTGTAATCCAAACTCAATTGCATCCCAAAGCCAGCCCAAGGTCATCGGGGTCACCGTCATTGCCAGTGTCAAAGGCAGCTTCATCTGGCCGCAGCGCTCGATAGCCCGTTGGCGCAGCGAGCGCAGGTCCCCTCCTCTCAAAAGGCGCTGCCCTTGCTCCTGAACCCCATCGAACTGGAGATAAACTTGCAGCCGCCCGTGTCGAGCTGCCAGGCCCAATTGATTTGCAAATCGTTCATCCGTTGCAATGCGCACTCCGTTGGTATTGAGCAGCAGGTAGCCGATTTGGGGGTGGTTTTGGACCCATTCAACGAGCTCAAAAAACTGGGGATGCAATGTCGGCTCGCCTCCTGAAAGCTGCAGAATCTCGATGCCTCCTTTGCGCTCGATGACCCCCTGGATTCTGGTCTGTAGCTCCGCAAGCGGGATTGCTGTCACCTGGTTGGCCGCGCCGTTTGGTGAGTCGGCGTAGCAGGTCGGACAGGATAAGTTGCAGGATTGAACTACCTCGATGAGTGCCAGACAGGTGGAGAGTTTCTCGAAGGGGCCTTCGCCGCGTCCGTCGGCATTCTGCCCCAGCGTGCCGGAGGCGCACCCGGTGGCGGCGCAGCAGGCCTGCTTCTTAAACGGCGCGGTTTTCAGGGTGGGAGATTCCCCCAATCGTTCCGCATTTTCTGGCTTCCCGCGCGCGACCCAGTAAAAGCGCGCGTCCGACGCAATGCAAACGGAGGCCTCACCGTGCTGGGCGCAAAAGCGCCGGAGAAAGACTTTTGCCGGGGCAGCGCCCAGCAACCAAACCTCGGCAGGGCAGGCAGCCTGGCACACCGGGCAACGGCTGCGGGTGCATTTAAGCAAGCGGCCAGGGGTGGCCGCCATGGGCTCTTGCGGAACTATGGTCTCAGCCGGCATCGGGAAAACTCCATGGAATCATTCATGCGGCTGCCGGCGGCCGAAGAGGGCGGCGCGGATAAAGAGCGGTGTAAGCCCCCGTAATCAAAGCCGCCGTGACAATCCCGAAACCCGCCTGCTGCCAGGTGACGACCCCGCGCGCCAGGTAAACCCCTCCGAGCAGGCACTCCAGTGCGCCGCGCGCGATGCCCACCTGCACCCAGACCAGGTGTCGAATGGGATGTGTGGCAGCAACCACGTAACCAACCCCCAGCGTGACAAACACGCACCCCCATAACCCGAGCAAGTAATTCACCGCATTTGGCAGGTCGTGAAAATGAAATACTATTTCAACCTGGCCTGGCGCAAAGACCAACAATCCCCCAATCAGCAACAAAACGGCTGCATCGAGCATCAGCAAATAGCGCAAGAGAATCAGCTTCATAGGATTTAGGAAGCAGGCGCGGGCGCTAGAAATGAAAGGCGCAGCTTGCGAACACCACTGCCACTCCAACCAGCAGCAGGACGCCTATAATAAGGATGACGCGCAACAACACGTGCCCCACAGTCATCACGGCTGATTCAACCCAGTCTGCCTCAGGCGCATGGGGCTCGCTCAGTTCAGTTTCGAAACCACAAACTGTGCACCTGCGCATTCCGCCGGCATTGACAAAAACGGTGTCCTTCTTGCAGCGTGGACAAAAGGCTTGTGGTCCGTTCATACGTGGTAACGCAATATGTTTGCCACAAGTCCGGCTGATTGTCACGGCTCAAACTTGTTTTCGCCATTCCTCTGTTTGAAGTTGTGAGTCGCCGTGAATTAGCGTATTGAGAAGACATGGACGCTGCCACGGCATTGACGAAACAGATCGAGCGCTATCGCGGTATGACAGGAGAGCAACGGCTCGCGGTCGCACTGGACCTGCATGAGATGTCCTGCGAAATTGCGCGCGAAGGCATTCGCCGGCAACACCCACAAGCCGATGTTGCTGAAGTAGAACGCCTGCTTCGTCATCGTCTCGAGCTCGCCCGTGCAGCATGAATGAGGGAGAACTTCTGATCGACTGCTTGCGCCGGTTGAATCGGTCAGACGTGACGTATTACCTCACTGGCTCCATGGCTTCTCGCCAGATGACAACACCGTCGCTCCGCAAACCAATCTCCACCTGACGAACAATCGTCGGAGAGGGACCCGGTGATATCCGGTCGGAAGCGTCGCTCCGTCCGGCCACCAAACATCCCACCCAGTTGGTAGTCATAGCGACTGAACTGGAGCTGCTGCCAGTTTTCTGCGCGCGGACGCTGATGAGAAAAATCGACCCCAAAGCAAGCAGGATGGCCGGTCCAACGATTTTGATAAAATTCGCTCTCATATCTCCCATTTGACGGATTCCGCAGGAATTTACTCCATGATGCCCAACGATTGTCGTCAGGCGCTCCGGGCCGACGGCGCCTGCTACGCGCCGAGCGGCCTCCCGGCGTTGGCTGCCGCGGCTGGTTCGCCTTTCCAAAGCCCCGGAGGGGCCGCCTGATAATAGCCCAGGCCAAGGCCGCCGAGGCCGCCGCCCTGGGTAAAACGCCACCCCTCCCAGCCTCTTTTTTCCTTCCGGTTTGGCGCGCCGCAGGGGCGCCAAACCGGAAAAAAAGGACAAGGAGTCAGTTAATGAGATTGACAGATAAGTTCGGCTTGTGGATCAATGGACGCCATGGCTCGCAAGTTGCGTGTCCAATATCCGGGGGCTGCGCGGGTGATTCACGTGCCTCAACCCAAAAGCGCCGTCGCGCTACGCTTGACGGCGCAGTCCATGACGCCGGGTCTTGGACTGCCTTGGAACCGACCTGAATAGTTACCTCTTTTCAGTCGCTTGGTCTGGCAGCGCAGATTTCATCATCGCTCCAGCAGCCGGAAAAACATTTGTGCCGAGCCAGCGAGAGAGTTGGTGGTCGTCTTCACCGTGCCGTCGCTAACACCCGGTGAGAGGTTTTGCCAACCGCCGGTCGTTAACGAAGCGCGATATTGCGGGATGTAAACTTCTCCGGACTCGGTCTGAAATGAGAAAATCAGGTTCGTCCCGATTATGGCGGGTGGGAAGAGTATTGGGGCGGCCTGGATGAAGTAACCGCCTTGGACTGAGAACCGGGCGCTTGCAGGCACGGACGCGAGAGGCTGGCCGACCGTGCTTGCCAACTGGAAGCGTGCGCTCGCGCTGAGCGTTGCACCGCCGCTTGCTATCACGCTGCGCGTGATGGCAAACCGGGCACTGCTTTGTCCACGCACCGGCGCGCCGCCCAGAACCATTACGATCAAGGTCGAAAAAGTCAAAATTCTCAGCTTCATTCTATTTTGGACCGATTGCGATGAATTCGAATCCCGCCGAGCCATTGGCCACAGTCGAAAAGGAGCCGGCGCTTGAAGATACCAAATCGACCACGGAATTCCCGCTGGATCCGTGTTGTCCGAGGGCAACGGTCGGATTCGCGGAAAATGGAATTGCGAAATTGATGGTGCGCGTGCTCGAGGAGGTCACGTTTACCGTGAAACCCTGGCCTTCCACCGCCACGCCGTTAGCGTTGATAGTGCCGCGCACGATCTGCAGGTTGTTCTCGGATATTGATTTTAACAAAGCTGTGGTTGAAGAAATGTTTGAGTCAGCGACAGCTCCCGGGGCGAGTTGAGCCGAGTTGATCGCACCGTTGGTCACCGTCGCTGCAATGGCCGCGTATTGAGCATATGGCGCCGGCAAGACCTGCACGCGTGGGGAAAGTGTTTGTGTGTCCGGACCGTTCGTGATGGTAATCTCCAGCCATCGGGCGTTGCCGTCGAAGGCCCCGGGACCAAAATCCAGACTAGTCGTGAAAAGACCATTGGCGAGTGTAGGATTGTTGGTGATGGCGCTGCCAATTAGGTTCCCATTGCTAATGGCATCGTATAGCTTGAAAATCATGGTGTAAGTCCCGTTGGCGTTGGTGCCTCCGTCGCGAAGCTGGCCTTGATAGGTGAACGCCGTTGTGCCCTGCGCGCGGAGCGCTGACATACGCGGGTTGAACATTGAAAGCGCCACCAGTAATATGAGCGCAACGGGCATGCTTTGAACTGCTGCTTTCATACAATGAATTACTTATATTGTATCAAAGAGAGGAAGGTCGGCAACGAAAAAAGGGATTGATAAGAAATTGCTTTTTGGCACGCGAATTGTTTTGTACGCTGCGCGGGTGAAGGAGAATTGGTTTTTCTGTGTCCGGGCGCATTTTCGAGCATTTTCCGCCACTGGTGCCAAAGAAAATGAGTGAGGTTTTTGAAATCGATGAGGTCAGGGCGCTATATTCCCGGGTTTTGGTCCCTCGGCCTGGATACGCCGCATATGAACCAACCCGCACCAGCCACGGCCAAAATGCAAGACCATTCGACCAGGAGCCTGGAAGTGTCGAGGCGAATTCCACCCAAGCGAGATAAGCGACCCGGCACTTCCGGTTCC
>DASYZB010000090.1 GCA_035946615.1 Verrucomicrobiia bacterium | reverse complement strand
TTCCTGACATTCCAAGGGCTGAACACGCCGCCCACCGCCTTAACAATTTCGTCAGCGGTCATCGGTTTTTCGTTCGCGGTGAGGATTTCGGCGATTTTGGCCTCGGCCCTCGGTTTCAACGATGCCGGTTTCCACGACGGGTCCAGGTCACGGATTTGACTGGCCATATCGGTCAACTCCTTGGTGATCTCGGCGTATCGATCCTTGAGCGGTTGAGCGAGGCTGACACGCTGCTGTTCTAATTCGGCGATTTTCGCGTTGATGTCGGCCAACGCCTGTTGCGGTTTGTTTCCAGTCCCAGTGTTTTTTGTATTGGTTTTCATACTGGCTGGACTTGTCCGCAGCGGTTTCGTCCCTGTCAACAGCAATGCCTGTTAATGGAAAATCAGTCGTCGTCCGACTCCGCTGTGAACCAGCCACGCCGCTTCGATGGAACAAACTTGTCTGACGCCGGAGCACCATATTTGGGATGAGAGTGGACTTCGCGAAAGTGTTCAAAGTTCTTTAAATACACTCTATAGCACCGCTCGACCCTCTGAACCTCTGACGTGATTGAATACCCAGCCCTGGAGAGTTGTCGCCTTTCCCTCCAATCGACCTGGTCCGGCGTAGGTGGTTCCATGATTTCGTATGGCCAAACCAGAATCTTTTCAACACACCCTCGGATGGCCTCTCGCAGCCTGAGCCTCATTTCATTCGCCTCGGCACTGGTCGTTTGTTTCGCGGTCGCTACCAGTGCCTTCAAATCATTCAACTTGTTTCGCGGAGTGGCCTCCTCCGCCTGCTTTGTAATCAACTCTGCCAGCCGCTTTTCATCCTCGGCTTTTTGGGTTGAAATCCGCTCCATCATCCTGACGAGTTCTGGAATCGGCTTTCTCTTGAGGGCAATCCCTTCGCCGAGATTGTTTAGCCTCGCCTCTTTGTCCAAAACAGACGCTCGTAGTTCCTCGATTGCCTCGGCGGTCGGATTTCCGTTGCCCGCTGACTGTAAAGCGGCCTTCAGGTCCAGTTCCTTCACGAAAGTAAGGAATGACGTTTCGAGCTCGTCGTATGGATATGCCACGTATCGGCACTTAAACCCCCGGCGAGCATTATCGCACACGAGTTGAGGGTAGCGGGGGTCCTTTGATACCGAAACCATTGTTCCGTGACAAAACCCACACTTGGCAATGTGAGAGAAAAGATTGCGAACAAACTTTCCGCGTCGGCCTGAACCGGCAACCCTGCGTTGCTTCTGTCGGTATTGAACCGTGTTGAACAATTTGTCAGAGATGATGCGGGGAAAGTAATTTGGAATCGCTTCGCCAACCGGCTCTCGTTTGCCTCGCGTAATGTACTGGCACGGCTGAAACTCTCCCAGCACCGCTCGATTGATGATAATCCGAGCGACCACACTCGCGTGCCATGAATTGACCCTCCCAATCCCTGGCACCTTTTCTTGATTGAACAATTTGGCTATGGAGCCGTTCCCCATACCGCCTTTGCTCAACCCGAAAATCCGCCGCACGGTTTTCACGTGCTCCGGAATCTCCTCGAAAATCCCTGCCTTGCGATTCAGGCGGAGCCATGAAGGACAAACTGCTGTTAGCGGTTCGCTGGCTGCGTTCTTCCGCTTGTTGTTCCAAGCGGCCCGCACTCTTTTCCCCTTTTGAAGCGATTCATCGTAGGCCCGATAGAAATACATTATGGAGAGCATCAAATCCATTGGGCTGTTCAGGCTCTCCTTTGTGAACCGCTTCCCATCCGTCAGCGTAATAATGTCGATTCCCTTTCGGAGTATGCGTTTGAACAACTCCAACGCATCATCAATCTGTGCTCTGCTGAGCCTGTCCAGGTTCTCCACGATGAGACAACTTCCCTTGTCGATTTTGCCCTCATCGATGGCCTTCAGAAACGCTCCGAGCCTGCCCTTGTGAATGTTGTCGCCGGTGTAACCGGAGATGCCCAAATCGCGGTAGTTCACCTCCTGTAATTTCAGCCCGTGCTCCGCACAGTACTCGCGTGTGGCTTCCAGTTGTCGCCGAAGCGAATCACCCTCCATTTGTTCTGGACGGGAGAACCGAATGTAACTGTATGCTTTCACGCAAGGAAAGGGTATCAAGGAAAAGAGGTCATATCAACCCAATACTTGTCATCGTCGGTTTGCCGGATGCCGCAGTTAAGGAGTCGCGCGACCGCGTAATGACGGCCCTCATCAATTCGGGGTTCGCTTTCACCTTCGGTCGGACGACCATTAATTTAGCGCCCGCCGACGTCAAGAAGGAAGGTCCGAGCTTCGATTTGCCGATCGCAGTCGCGATGGTGGCAGCCAGCGAACAGATGGAGAGCAACCAACTCGACCGGTTCGCGATGGTGGGCGAGCTTGCCCTTGATGGTGCCGTGCGCGCTGTCAAAGGTGTGCTGTCCATCGCGTTGAGCGCGCGGGCACAGGGCAAGACCGGCGTGGTGGTGCCGCCGGAAAACGCAGCGGAGGCCGCGGTGGTCTCAGGGTTGCAGGTCATCCCGGTCCAGAACCTGCGTGAGGCGGTGGGATTTCTCGAAGGCGAAGTGAAGATTTCGCCTGTGCGGGTGGACGTCGCCAGGATATTCAATGAGGACCATGAAGATGAGATCGACTTTTCCGAGGTCAAAGGCCAGGAATCCGTCAAGCGCGCGCTGGAGATCGCCGCCGCCGGCGGCCACAACGTCCTTTTGATCGGCCCGCCTGGCACCGGCAAATCGATGCTGGCCAAACGCCTGGCGACCGTCCTTCCGCCGCTTACGCTGGAAGAGGCCCTCGAGACGACAAGAATTCACAGCATCGTTGGCCTGCTTGCCCCGGGCCAAGCCCTGATTACTCGCCGTCCCTTTCGCGCGCCCCATCACACCGCCAGCGACGCCGGTTTGCTGGGAGGCAATATCAATCCCACTCCGGGTGAAATCTCCCTGGCCCATCACGGGGTGTTGTTCCTGGACGAACTGCCCGAATTTAAACGGAGCGTTCTGGAAACGATGCGCCAACCGCTCGAAGAGGGCCGGGTCACCATTTCGCGCGCGGCAGGCACGATGACCTTCCCCTCGGAATTCATGCTGGTGGCGGCGATGAACCCCTCGCCGGACGGCAAAATGCCTGGCGAAAGCAGAAGCTCGCCGCGGGAAATCCAAAACTATTTGGGCCGGATTTCCGGGCCGTTGCTCGACCGCATCGATCTGCACATCGAGGTGCCCGAGGTCAAATTCCAGGATATCACCAGCGAGAAGGCCGGCGAGAGCTCGGCTCAAATCCGCCAGCGCGTCATGCAAGCGCGGCAACGCCAGCAACTGAGGTTCAAGGACAAACCGAAGATTACCTGCAACGCCCGCATGGGAAGCAAGGAACTGAAACTCTATTGCGCGCTGGATGAATCCACCATGGAACTGCTCAAATTCGCAATGTCCGATCTCAACTTGAGCGCGCGGGCTTATGACCGGGTCTTGAAGGTGGCTCGGACGATAGCCGATTTGGCGGGAACCGAGAAGGTCTCGAGCGATCACATCTCTGAGGCCATCCAATACCGCTCGCTGGACCGCCAGTTGTGGACGTAAACAAAGTCCGCCGCCAGGCGGGACCGCAACTGCAACACGCGGATTTCACAGGGCAATCCTTACCTGGCGGGGACTATTGCTGCATGGTTTCCCGGCACACGACCAAGGGTCGTGGGCCGGACCATAAATGCCTTCCGGCAAGGAAGACAAATCTTGGTGGGGTAACTGCCAGCGGCTCTCCAGTTGTTGTCAACTTGGATTGCCGGCTTGAAAGTCTTCCGCCAACTCCTGCGCCTCAGTCCCTAGAGAAACCCCTTGAGCATCCCGCAACCCCGCACTGCGCATGGTCGTGGTAAACAGTTCCAGGGTCAGCCCTCCGGCTATCAGCGCCAAAATACTGAGCGAAACATCGATCATCGCTCCACCGTAAGCATCACAAGTGCCAAATCTCAGAGCTGAATAAATGGCAATAACCCAAGCCCCAATGACAAGGCCGGTTCCAAACCTCTCAGGAGACGACGTAAGGAGTCTCTGATCCAGATTGCCTATCGCCGCCTTTGCGTCAGCCAGAAGATGCTGATCAAAGACTCCTTACGTCGTCTCCTACACTCAGGAAATCGCGGCTGGTTGCTTAGACTTTGTCATTAGCCCAGGCATCCTTTGCTGCCCCTTCTGAAACTGCTGTGTCCTTTTTTGAGACACCTCTTCTTGGCAAGACACAAGGGAATTCCAGCGCGGAGTATTTTGACCAGACCCGCAGTCTTTGGTAAGGTGGACATGGGCCCGACGCGCCGGAGCGGGTCGCTGCCAAACCACATGAACAAATCAGACTGAATGTCTCTGACTGTCGTTGCAATCTGCCTGGTGGCGATCGTTAGCCTCTACTTTTACAACAATCCACTGAGGCATAACCGCTGGTACCTCGTCCGGCGATTCATCAATTGGTTTCCTCTGGGGATGACCTATGCCTTTCTTTATATGGGGCGATACAACCTGAATGTGGCCAGGAACGCCATGGGTTCTCTGATGTGCAAGGAAGACTTCGGCTGGATTTTCGGGGCCGGGACAATAACGTACGCCCTCTCGTTTTTGGTCAACGGCCCGCTGGTGGACCGGATTGGGGGAAAGAAGGGGATTACCATGGCAGCGTTGGGGGCTTCATTTGCCAATATTTTGCTTGGTATTTTGACATATTTGGCAATGACCAATCAACTGCGGCTCAAGGTGGTTTTCATTTTCTCGTTGGTTTACGCGCTGAACATGTATTTTCAAAGCTATGGCGCCGTCTCGATCATCAAGGTGAAGGCCTACTGGTTCCACGTCAGGGAACGAGGAGTTTTTGGGGCGATCTTTGGGACCCTTATTTCCTTTGGTGTTTATTTCGCATTCGATTGGGGGCAGGCCATCGTGGATATGGCCAAAGCAGGACCCGCGCGGGGAACTGGTTTGCTGCCGCGCCTGGTTCGAAGGGCCTTTGCTCTAAATCATCCGGCGGTGGATGCGACTTGGGCGGTCTTCTTCATCCCGGCGGGCATCCTGATTATTTGGGCTTTGCTGGATTGGTGGTTGATCAAAGATACCCCCGAAGAGGCTGGTTTTGCGCCTTTCGACACCCACGACGCCTCCTCGGGCCAGATGCACGTCGAATACAGCACCCGGGACCTGCTCCGCAAGGTTTTCACGAGCCCTTTGATGCTGATTATAGCGGCCATCGAGCTGACCTCGGGGGTCTTTCGCAACGGCATCACCCAGTGGTACTTCATCTTCGCCAAGGAAATCAAACAACCCGGCGCCGAGTTTTTCCTCAACCACTGGGGATTGCTGCTGTGCCTCTTTGGAATCGCCGGCGGCTTTGCCGGGGGACTGGTCTCGGACAAGTTCTTCCAATCGCGCAGGGGCCCTCCCGCCGGGCTGCTTTGCGGGTTCATCCTGGTGCTGGCCATTTTGATGGCGGCCTATTTATTCTCTGCGCCTCTGTTGGTCGGCTCGGCCGGCGTGCTCATTGTGATGGCGGCTATTGGAATTACAGCCATGATGTCGGGCACGGCGGCAACGGACTTCGGAGGGCGCAAAGCCACGGCGACTTGCTCGGGCATTGTGGATGGGTTCGCTTATCTGGGGAGCGGATTGCAGTCCATCTCCCTGGGCTACCTGACCACCCGCAACTGGCGCTGGTGGCCGGTGTTCCTGGTGCCTTTTGCCTTGGGCGGCGCGGTGCTGGCCCTTCGCATCTGGCATGAGTTGCCCACCGCCACACGGAGGTACATCGCAGAAGTGGAAAAGAAAAACCTTCCACTCGGCCAGCAGCAACTGCAGGAACCGGCCCGAGACCTTTGATTTGAATCTTTCTTTGCCCTGCGCAACAGGCGTCCCCCACCGTGGGTCACCGGTGCTTCAAGAACACGGTCAACAACCCTAATAAAGCGAAAAAGAAGAATACCGCCAGCACGATGACCCGGTTCCGTGCCACGCGCTTCTCATAGCGCAACGGGCGCAGCCCCTGAATCCCCCCGGCGGCCAGATAGCTGACGAGTTTGGGGTTCGTAGTCGAGGGCCCGCGAAAATGATTTCGAATCCGGCGCAGCAGCGCGGGCAAATCGTACTTGCGGACGCCCAGTTCGTTGTAATGGTCCGGGGTGGTGGCTTCGGCATGGGGTTTGAGCCGGTCCTGGTCAACCTCTTCGAAGATGGGCTCATGCAGAGGCCGGGCGGAGCTGGCCGAGGCGCGCGCGGGCGCGCTGGAGAGCGAGGCGGCTTGAGGAAGGGCTGTCGAACGCAGGCGCGGTGGAGGGGTCTGGCGTTGCAACCGCGCGTCCAACGTGTTGATCTGCGCCTCCAGGGTCTCTATCTCCGCATTGAGCGCGCGGGCGCGTTCGGAAATCGGGTCCGGCTTTTTTTTGAGCCATGCCATGGCGGCGGGCGGGTTCAGCGGCGCAGGAGCAAGGCCACCAGCAATCCCAGGCCAGCCAAGGCGACCAGTACTAGCGGCCAGGTCATCGCAAAACCAAAGCGGCACAATTCGCCGAAGCTATGCGCTCCTAACGGCGAGACAACCGGCGCGCCCGGCGCGGCGGCAATGGGGGCATCATCGGCGCGCACAGCCGACAATACCGGGAACTTCAGCCTCGCCCCATTCCATTCCATGCGCGCATTTTCCAATGCAGTCAATCCGCGGGTTAGTTCGACCGGGAAAGTGTCTTTGGTCCAGGTTTCCTCGTGAATGGCCTGCACCTTGCCCAGTGCGTCGCGCATGTCACCGAGGGCTTTTGCCATTTGTTCGGCATCCCGCCGCGCATTGAACTCCGCTTCCTCGAGCAACCCCAGCCCGCGCGTCAGGTTTTGAATGACTTCCTGCCGCCCGGTGTGGAATTCCATTTGGCGCCGGCGAGTTTCCTCGAGGGTCGCTCGTTCCCGTTCCAACTCTTCCTGCGCCCGCTTGAGCTCGGCCAGCTTTTGCTGCGTCTCAGAGACCTTGGCGTCCACTTCCTCCCGCGAAGGCGCGCGTGGGAATTGGCTCGCCACAGCAGAGTAGGGGGAGGGCCGTCCCTGCAGGTCCCCATCGATGAACTCCGTTGCGTCATAATCCGAAGGCATGCGGGCATTTTAATTGCCAGGCCGGACAGTGTAAAGCGGATAGCCATCCGGCCACTTCGGACGTTCCGCTCCCCCGGTGTCTTTTAATTTGAGTCAACTCGCCGCTTTCTCGTTTGCTCGCTTTACTTTGACCTCTCCTGACCGATGCTGCTAGGCTGCTCTTATGCGCCTCGCGCTCATCATCCTGGCGAGCCTCGCAGCCTTGACCTGCGGCGCCGCTGAACCCCGCTGGCAACACCTCTCGACGGCTACCGGCGATTTGCCTTTGCCTGGGCCTTCCACTCAGCAAACCGGGGCTTTGGTAGCCGACCTGGACAAGGATGGCACTAACGATTTCGTCGTTAGCTTCCGCCAGGTTGCCCCGGCCCTGGTTTGGTACCGCAGAACGGGGCGAGGGTGGGACCGTTACGTGATCGAACCCCAGTTTTTGACTGTCGAAGCCGGCGGCGCAGTTTATGACATAGACGGCGACGGCGATCTGGACATTGTTTTCGGAGGGGATTGGCAGAGCGATGAGGTCTGGTGGTGGGAAAATCCTTACCCGAATTTCGATCCTAAAGTGCCCTGGAAACGGCACGTCATCAAAAAGGGGGGCGCCACCCAGCATCATGACCAGGTGTTTGGAGATTTTCTCGGCGCCGGCAAACCGCAACTGGCGTTTTGGAACCAGGGCGCCAAGAAGATTTTCCTGGCGGAAATCCCCCAGGACCCGCGCCATGCCCAATCCTGGGAACTCACCGAGATTTTCTCCGGCGAAGCCGGCGAGGCGCACAATTCGGCTTTCAAGTACCCCGAGGGGATGGCCGCTTGCGACATCGACGGTGACGGCAAGGTGGACCTGCTGGCGGGCAACTTGTGGTTCAAACATCGTGGCGGAAAGAAATTCGACGCTATCCAGATCGGTGTGATGGGTGGGCGCGTGGCTGCAGGTAAATTCAAGCCGGGGAAATATCCCCAGGTCGTCATCTCGCCCGGCGATGGGGTGGGGCCGCTGCGTTGGTACGAATGCGTCAGCAACCCCGAGCATTCGAAGGATTGGGTCGGCCACGACTTAATCGACCGCGATGTCATCCATGGCCACAGCCTCCAGGTCGCCGATATCGACGGTGACGGCAACCTCGATATTTTTGCGGCAGAGATGGCCAAATGGACCGAGTCGGCCCGCCAGCCCGATAATCCGCGCGCAACCGCATGGATTTTTTACGGCGACGGCCAGGGCCACTTTCGGACAACAGTTTTTGCGACGGGCATCGGATTCCACGAAGCGCGAGTCGCCGATCTCAACGGCGATGGCAGAATGGACATTCTGGACAAGCCATACAACTGGGAGGCGCCCCGGATTGATGTCTGGCTCCAGCAAAACCCGGTGCTGAGGTGAATCCAACTCGTCCCTTGTTGGTAGGATTACACCCCATTGTGAAGTTTTTGCGTTCAGTTTATTTTGGCGCTCGCTCGCTTGAGGCCGGGTTACGCGATCTTGCTTCGAATTACAGGTTTGCAAGGACGTATCTCCCTTCCGAGAGCAGGCATAAAAACCAACTCCAAAACATTTAATCCACTTAAACCCCAAGCCGCCGAGCGGCCTGTGGCCCGGTTGACAAATAAAGGCCCTGCCAATGAAAACCAATCGTCTCCGACCCACAACCAGACCTGATGTTCCCCACCGGGGGGGGTACCCGCAACCGGCAATGTCAGCTTCAATTGCCAGTTCCCTCCTTTTTCTTCTGGCCTCATCCTGCGGCTGGTGTGGCGAATTGTCCTTAAAATATGCCCTTCCTGGCACCGATCATGGGGCGGTACACACCTCTCCTGCCATTCGGCCTTCTGACGGTTGGGTCTTCTTCGGCACCGACGACATGTCATCCCCCGCCAATTCGCGAGTCTATGCATACGACCCGGGCGTCGGCGAGGAGTGGGAATTCACGCTTCCCAATGGACAGCCGACATTCAGCTCCCCAGCTTTGAGCGCGGATGGGGCGACGCTTTCCTCTATAATCCATCGACGGGCACTATGACGGACTTGGGCCACATTATTGACAACGATGTCACCACAACGGGCCTCGGGATTAACATCGGCAACACGGTTGTGGGTTACCAGCAAAACGCTGGCGGCTCACAATTGGGATGGGTGTGGACCAAAAGCGCAGGAATGCATGAATTACCATGGTCCGGCCTCGGAGACTTCTACGCTTATGGCGTTAACGCGAGTGGGAAAATTGTGGGATACGGCATTGTATCATCTGGCTATTGGCATGCGCTGTACTGGCTGGATTCGTCGCATTCCTATCAGGATCTGGGGACCCTCGGGGGATATACGAGCTACGCCTACGGCATCAATGATGTCGGCTACATCGTCGGGCAAGCAGACACCTCAGCCGGCCCACATCACGCCTTTGTCGTAGTGGAGCCCGCATCCTCTCTTACCGATCTGGGGACGATCGGAAATGCGACCGGCAACAGCGTTGCTTACGCCATCAACGGGATTGGCCAGATCGTCGGCACCTCGATAGATACCGATGGCAAGAGCCACGTCTTCCTCAAAAACCAGCTCAGCGCATGGAACACGGGCTTCCAAGACCTGGGAACTCCATCTCCTACCTTCGCAGCCATTAATGGGCGCGGCCAGGTGGTGACCGGTGACAATCATATTTACGTTCCCGCCCTGGGCACAACCCTGCAACCTTTGGCCAACTATTTATCGAGCACGGACAAGGCAAACTGGACCTTGGAAAACACCGATGGAATTTCTTCGGACGGAACGGTTGTGGGCTGGGGTTACCACAGCGGAGCCGCCCACGCGTATATGATCCAGGTGAAATTATCACGCCGCGGACATCTCAGGTATTGATCAGGCGGAGTCGGCAGATTAGGCCGGCGCCTCGACACAAACAGACATCGGCGCGATCCTGCTCCAGTAGCGGCATGAGTGCTTCATGCATCGATGTTCATGAGCGGCCAGGCCGGGGATTGGCCTTCACGCTCATCGAACTGCTGGTGGTAATAGCCATTATCGCGATTCTGTCAGCCTTGCTTTTGCCCTCGTTAACCCGCGCCAAGAGCCAAGCCGCGGCTGTGGTTTGCCTCAACAATCTGGGCCAGCTCCAAATCGCCTGGCATCTTTATGCGCTCGATCACTCTGACACGATCCCGCCGAACTGCATGGACGAGGGTCAAGGCCCAAATTGGGTAAACGGCTTCATGACCTACGCCGTGGAATGGCTTGATAACACGAACACCCAGCTGCTGGTTGGGCAAGGGGTCACCGTGAGTGGAACGCAGACCGCAACGATGGGTGGCAGCATCGGGCCCTACGCACAATCGGCACACATCTATAAGTGCCCGGGCGACAAAAGCTATGCAACCATTGCCGGCCAACAATACTCCCGGGTGCGCAGTTACCAAATGAACGATCACCTGGGTTGGTACCTCGGGGCCAACGCTCCCGACTGGGAACCTCAACCCCACCCCCTGTACCGTTACTTAAAATTGTCAGCCTTTGAAGGGCATGGCGCGCCAGCCCAGACGTTCGTTTTCGTTGATGTGCATGAGGACAGCCTCTCAGGCCCAACCGGGGGCGCAGAATTTCTTGCCCCTTGCCCCCCCTGCGCTGGGACTAATCTTCCCGGCGTGGACGATGCGTGGTGGGAGCTTCCGGCGGCGCGTCACAATGGCGCCGGGGCGTTCTCGTTCGGGGACGGCCACGTCGAGCTCCATAAATGGGTGGACGCTCGGACCCTGGCGCCCGTTACCAGGAATTGGCTTTGGAACATCCGGCAGGCGAACAATGTGGACGTTGCCTGGGTGTGGCTGTGCGCCGGCAGCAATGGGCATCCCTGAGCGTGCGCGTTTATGATGCGTTTAGGATCTTGGATGAGCAGGTCGGTCTCGCATAGCGCAATCGTTGCTTGGACTTGCGCACTGGGCCTGCAAGCCCTGGCCCCCGGCCAGAGCGTCCTTTACTCTTTCACCAATTTTGTTGGCAATCCCCAAATGTCGGGCAGCGCGGACGGCGCTGGAAGGGCGGCGCTGTTCCTCCAACCATGGAGCGCCGCTGTGGGCGCCGACGGAACCCTCTACGTGCCGGACACCTATCACCATACGATTCGAAAGGTGACACCATCAGGCGTAGTGACAACCTTGGCTGGGACGCCCGGCGTCAC
>DASYZB010000089.1 GCA_035946615.1 Verrucomicrobiia bacterium | reverse complement strand
GGCATCGTCGCGATGACGCCGCATGCGGCCGTTCTCGAAGGAAGCCAAGACCAAGACGTTCTGAGGAGCCGAATGCGTTGGGTGCTCGCCGGATTGACGGCGCTGGTCTATTGGCGCGTGTCGTCGCACGGGTTCATCAACTACGATGACCCGGTGTTTGTCTCGCTTAACCCGCACGTCTATTCGGGTCTGAGCTTCAAGAACCTGGTATGGGCGTTTACGACCCTTAATGGTGATGCCACTTCATACCAGCCGCTGACCTGGTTGACACACCAGTTGGACTGCCAGTTGTTTGGCCTGCGAGCCGGCCCCCAGCATTTGACGAGCCTCTGGTTGCATATCGCCAACTCAGTGTTGCTGTTCACCCTGCTGGACACGCTGACCAACAAGCCCTGGCGGAGCGCTATTGTCGCCGCGCTATTCGCCCTCCATCCCCTGCACATAGAAACGGTCGCTTGGATTTCGGAAAGGAAGACCCTCGTGTGCGTCTTTTTCTGGCTGCTCACGACCCAGGCCTACGTGCGTTACACGCGGGTTGGCGGGCGCTGGAATTACATGCTCGTGCTCGCGCTGTATGCCGCTGCGCTGCTCTCCAAGCCAATCGCAGTGAGCCTGCCGATTACGCTGTTTTTGTTGGACTATTGGCCGCTGAACCGGCTTCGTTTCGAGCGGTGCCTTTATGACTCAACCCCCTCTGGCGCTTTCAGCGGTGAAACGGCCGCCCTGGGGTCTGGGAACTCGGGGCCGCAGGATGGATTTAGTTCCGGGCGGCTGGCTGAAGTCACGGTTAGGCCGGCTGAAGCCGGCGTTCCGGATAGGCTCGGAACCGGGCCTTCAGGCCACAACACCCTGATCGATCAAGGTATGGGCTGCTGCCATAAGCCGGCCCCGGAAAGCCTTTCAGCGGCGCATCAAAGCCCGGCCGCATCGAGCGGGGCGGCTGGGCCAAACCGTATTGGCGGCCATGCGCCCTCGCTCCCGCGAATTCGGCAATTACTGTTGGGTATCCCCGTCCTCGAGAAAGCGCCGCTGTTTCTGCTCTCTGCCGCTGCCTGTTGGGTGACGGTGCTGGCCCAGGAAGACCTGGGGGCCACCAGGTCACTTCAGGATTTTCCTCTTACTCCCCGCCTCCACAACAGCGTGGTTGCCTGCGCGCTTTACCTTCGGAAAATGATTTGGCCAGTGGACCTGGCGCCCATTTATCCGCTTAGGGATTGGCCTTGGTGGTGGGTCGCTCTTTCCGGTTTCGTGCTAGCCTCTATCTCACTCTGGGTTCTCACGCAGGCCCGAAAGCGGCGATACTTGCTGGTCGGGTGGTTATGGTATCTGGTTACAATCCTGCCGACCATCGGCCTGGTCCAGGTTGGCTCGCAATCATTAGCCGACCGCTACAGTTACGTGCCGCTCGTTGGGGTGTTCCTACTGGTCGTGTGGCAGGTCTCAGAATTGGCCCCGCAGAGGGCGGCAGCCAGGCTAATGCTTCGGGTTGGGGCTGCCGGTGTGCTGATGGCCTGCGCAGTGTCCACGCTTATCATGGTTCAAAACTGGGAAACCAGCCTGCGATTATTCCAACATGCCGTTCGCGTCACGAAGGGCAATTTCATTGCATATTGCCAGCTTGCGCTGGCTTTCGTTGACACTGGCAATCTCCCCGAGGGCGAGAGGTTATTGCGAGAATCTCTTAAGATTATGCCCGACCAGCTTGTGAGCGAAAGCTGCCTTGGCGATGTATTGTTTCGCCAGGGAAAAAGCCGCGAGGCTTTCGAGCATTACTCGCGCGCGCTGCGCTTGAAGCCTTCTGATGCCGATATTCATGCACGACTAGCGGACCTTTTCTTTCATACGAAGGACCCGGTCTTCCACGACCCTGCCAAGGCCCTTCGAGAGGCGCGCCTGGCCTGCCAATTGAGCCATTATCACAAGCAAAGGCCACTTCGCGAATTGGCGCTGGTATGCGCTGAGAACCACCGGTTCAAGGAGGCTGCGGATGCGGCGCAGAAGGTGCTGGCTCTTTGTGTTGGGGCTCAGGAGACTGAGAGCGCGACTCGGCTTGAAACGGAGGTCCGCAGGATGGAAATGGCCAATCGATGATGAGCCCATGCCAGATCGGACAAAAATCCTGATTGTTACTGACAGCCCGGTTTTGCCGACGGGCATGGCGGAGGCCACTCGGCTCATTTTCGGCGGTCTGCTGGCAAAATACACGGGGTGCTACGAACTGCACCAACTCGGTTTATTCCAATGCTACGCCGTGACCACGCCCCAATGGCCGGTTTATCCGACCATGACGATCAAGAACCGCCAGGGGAAACTGGAATTCAGCGCCGAGGACAAGCATGGAGCGAAAACTTTCTTCCGCCTGCTTCCAAAGGTTCAACCCGACATTGTTTTTGCATTCGGCGATCCTCAGACTGTCCTGTATTTGAGCCTGCCGCCCAAGGACCGCCGCTACAAGTTGATTCTCTACATTAATTTCGACGGATTACCAATGGTGCCTGGATATGGCGATATTCTGAATCGTGCGGACCTCATTTTCACGAAGAGCGAGTTTTCGATGGAGGTGCTGGCACGATGCATGCCGATGGTGGAGCGCGAAAAGCTCGGCTACCGTTACAGCCCCGCCGACCTGGAACGGTTTGCGCCGGTGCCGGAGGCCACGCGGGCCGAGATGCGGCAGGACCTGTTCCCGTCCTGGATGCCGCCGGACGCTTTTGTGCTGGGCTGGATAGGGCGTAATCAATGGCGCAAGCAAGTCTGGCTTTTGTACAAAGTCCTGCATTATCTGCGCACCGGCGAATACCTTGTCTGCCGGACGTGCGGGCGGGTGAGTCCCTTTGAATGGGACCCGACGCGGCAAGCCCCGGTGAACCCGGGCGGTTTGATGTCGCTCGTTACGGAGTCGCGCCCGGACTACGGCCACGACAACTGTGGCCATTGTGGCTCGAGTCAAGTGGAGCAGGCCAGCCCTTTTTTGGACCTTTTCCTGTGGTGCCACATGCCCGAGGAACCCGAGGAGGCATGGCCTTTGCGCGCTATCGAAGAGCAGTTTGGGCTGAGGCGTGACCGTGACCTTTATTACACACCCGAGCATGGACACAAATCAGCCCTGGCGCCCGAAGACATGCCGATGCTTTACCGGATATGGGACTGCCTGCTGTTTCTGAGCGGGGGCGAAGGATTCGGGCTGCCGGCCTGGGAGGCGATGTGCGCAGCAATACCAGTGATTTACACGAACTATTCCTCGCACGCTGAATTCCTGGGTCGCGCCCAGGCGGGACTGCCGGTTGGCGGGATATTGCAACCAGAACCAAAGACCTGCATTTGGCGGATGGTGGCTGACGTTGGCCAAACGATAGAGGCGGTGCGGCGTTTGTACTTCAACCGCAAGGCGGGCCGGCAGCTTGGCGAAAACGGGCGAAATTTTGTCCGCCAATTCAACATTGGAACGCAGGCCGAGGCCTGGCATCGGACGTTTCAGAAACTTGTCCAACCGTGTCGCGCGATGAATTTGGCGTAATCATTCAGACAGCGCAGGGATGAGCTCCTGCGAGTCCCCATCTTTTTCTGCCCAAGCGACACTGCCTTGATGGATTAACGGTTCTTGCATTGTCCCAAATCCGCACGTAAGGAAAGACGACAGCAGTGCATCCGTCTTTTGCGACGCACAAGCCGACTCAAAAGTCAGTTCAGCTGAGGTTATGGCAACCGGCGAGGGGTTTTCCTGTGCCGCAGCGAGTGATTTCTACCGGG
>DASYZB010000088.1 GCA_035946615.1 Verrucomicrobiia bacterium | reverse complement strand
TGGTGTGGATGACGCGTGGTGGGAGTTCCCAGCCGCGCGCCACAACGGCGCCGGGGCATTCTCGTTCGGAGACGGCCACGTGGAGCTTCATAAATGGGTGGACGCCCGGACCCTGGCGCCAGTTACCAGGAATTTGCTTTGGAACGTCCGGCAGGTGAATAATCCTGATGTTGCCTGGGTTTGGCTGCGCGCCGGCAGTAATGGGCATCCCTGAGCGCGCGCGTTTTTACGTTTTTATGATGCGTTTAGGATCTTGGATGAGCAGGTCGGCCTCGCATAGCGCGATCGTTGCTTGGACTTGCGCACTGGGCCTGCAAAGCCAGGCCGTCGGCCAGGCTGTCCTTTACTCCTTCACTAATTTTGTTGGTAATCCCCAGGTGTCAGGCAGCACGGATGGCTCTGGGACGGCAGGGCTATTCTCGCAACCTTGGAGCGCCGCTGTGGGCGCCGACCGAACCCTCTACGTGCCGGACACCTATAACCATACGATTCGAAAGGTGACACCATCAGGCGTAGTGACAACCTTGGCTGGGACGCCCGGCGTCACCGGCAGCGCCGACGGCAGCGGCAGTGGGGCAAGCTTTTCCGAACCTATCGGGGTGGTGGTGAACAGCGCAGGCAATCTTTTTATCATAGACAACTCGACCGTTCGGATGATCACACCTCAAGGTATGGTGACGACCATCGCAGGCGTTGCGGGCCAAGTTGGGGGCGCCGATGGCGTCGGCGCCGCCGCGCGGTTCTACTTCCCGCGGAATCTGGCGCTGGACAGCTCGGGCAATCTCTATATCGCGGACAGCTTCAACCAGACAATTCGCAAGATGACACCCGACGGGACGGTAACAACCCTGTCCGGGCTAGCCGGCGAGGGGGGACAAGCTGATGGGACCGGTTCTGCAGCCCGATTCGAATATCCTTCGGGCGTGGCGGTGGACAGCGCAGGAAATGTTTATGTGACGGATTCGAATAACTACACGATTCGCAAGATAACCCCTGCCGGAGCGGTAACGACATTGGCAGGAACAGTTGACTCTTGGGGTTTTAGAGACGGCCCCCTTGGGGTGGCCCTGTTTAATTTCCCGGAAAACCTGGTCGTGGACCCGGCCGGCAATCTTTACGTCGCCGATTGGCAAAACAGCAGCATTCGGAAGGTGACCCCCGACGGCTACGTAACGACCGTGGCAGGAAAAATAGGGACTGGAAGCGCGGATGGGACAGGCCCGGCGGCCCAATTCAATTACCCTCACGGGCTGGCGATAGACAGTCTTGGCCGCTTGTATGTGGTCGATACGTTCAACGACCGCATCGCCGAGGGTTTCCCTGTCCCGGTCTTCACCAGCTACAGTGCCAGTGGCACAGCTTTGACATGGAGTTTGGATGGGTTGCTCGGCGGGGCAACAGTGGTGGTGGAAGCCTCAACAAACCTGACGGAGTGGTTCCCGGTGCAAACCAACATCGCCGGTCCATTCCCGTCGCAGCTTCCAGTGAGCCAGCCACTACGCCCGGGTCCGGCAGTCGAATTCCTGCGCGCCTACTCGCATTGATCTGCTCGGGAGGTGGATCTGTAAGGCCTGGAATCCCTGTCATTCTCAGGTGGCTTTGAGTCCCTCCCGATTACCAGAATGGCGCCCAGACGAGATGTTTTCAAAACTCCCTCCTTATTGTATTCTTTCCAAAAAAGTGAATCCGGAAAATAAGGCAAGCAGAGCAAAACGAAGACTAACAGTATGAACATCACTAAATTCTCTATTGCAGCGCTGCTTTGGTTCGCAGCCGGGCTGGCTTGTTCCGCGCAGGAAAAGCCACCCGTGCATTTTGCCATTTTCGGCCTCAGCCACGATCATGCCGCCGGCTTCATTCCCCGCGCCCAGGGCCGGCAGGATATTGTCCTGGCAGGCATCGTCGAACCCAGGCAGGACCTGGTGGACCGCTATGCCCGGCGTTTTCACCTCGATAGCCATCTCTTTTTCCCCTCGCTCGACGCGCTTTTGGCGCACACCAATGTCCAGGCGGTCGCCATGTTCACCAGCACCTTCGAGCATCGGAAGGTGGTCGAGTTATGCGCCGCGCGCGGCCTGGATGTCATGATGGAGAAACCGCTGGCGGTCAGTCTCGCTGACGCCCGCGCCATCGAGGCAGCGGCCAGAAAAGGGCGCATCCAGGCGGTGGTGAATTATGAAACCACCTGGTACCCGGGCAATCAGGCCGCCTATTCGCTCATCGAAGACCAGCGCGCCATTGGTGACTTGCGCAAAATGGTCGTGCATGATGGCCACCGCGGGCCCAAGGAAATCGGCTGTTCGGAGGCATTTCTCGCATGGCTCACCGACCCCGTCCTGGACGGCGGCGGTGCGCTGATGGATTTCGGCTGTTATGGGGCCGACCTGATTACCTGGCTGATGCAAGGCCAGCGTCCGACTTCAGTGGTTGCCGTCACGCAGCATTTTAAGCCGGAGGTCTATCCCAAAGTGGAAGACGAGGCGACCATCGTGCTAACCTATCCCAAGGCGCAGGGCATCATCCAGGCCTCGTGGAATTGGCCTTTCGACCGCAAGGATATGGAGCTTTACGGCCAAACCGGTTACGTGCTGGTGCCCCACCCGGATGTGATGCGAGTCAGGCGGCCCAACTCAAACGAAACGGAGATTACCCCTGCGGCCCTGAGCGGACCGCAGGCCGACCCACTCTCATACCTGGCCGCCGTCACACGTGGTGAGATACAACCCGCTGGTCTGTCCTCATTGGCTGTCAACATGGTGGTGGTCGAGATACTCGATGCGGCCAAGGAATCGGCGCGCACTGGCAGGCGGGTCGTGCTGAAGGGACGTTGAGGAGTGTCTGGAGTACGCGCGCCAGCGTTTTGGACTGCGCCAGCCCTCTGGCGGTTTGGGGACTAACCTTGGACTAAAGGTTCCACTCCCATTTCAACTGGTATTTGAGTGGGCGGGAATGGTGGGAATGGAAGGACATCCAAAAGCGGCAGGGGGCTGTCGCAGTCCAAGACGCTTCGCGCGGGGCTTACCGCAGTCGCTGCGCATTGACTTGAACTGGGCCTCTGTTAGCCTTGGTTGAATTACAATGGTGAAAAAAGTTTCAAAGCTGGACCAGATTCGAGCCAACGCCCAGGCGCTGCTGGAAGAACCGACGGCCGAGGCTCAAGGCCAAACCTCGAAGTTGCACCGGTTTGCCCATTTCTGGGTCCTGGTGTGGCGGAGCTTTTCGCGCAATCGCTGTCCTGTGCGCGCTTCGGCCCTGGCGTATGCCACCCTTCTGGCCCTCATCCCGATGCTGGCGGTCGTCATGAGCATCACCAGCAGCATCCTTAAAAAGCAGGGCGAAGACCGGATTCAGCAATTCATCGGGGATGTGGTATCGAGCGTCACTCCGCCTGCCAATCTCAACACCAACCTGGCCGTGGCGGCAACCACCTCGACAACCGATGCGACCGGCGGGCCCGCTGTCGCGGAGCAAAATCCAACGGACCATTCTGTTCCTGGAAATGCGCCGCAAAAGGGCGCTCAAGGTGAGGACAAAAAGCTGGCCGTTGCCCAGGAGACAGTCGCCCACCACATCAATGATTTCATTCAGAATACGCGCAGCGGGGCTTTGGGCGTGACCGGCAGCGCGGTGCTGATTTTTGTGGCAATCTCGATGCTCAGCCGCATCGAGACGACGTTCAACGACATCTGGGGCGTGGCCCGCGGACGGACCTGGTTCATGCGCATTGTGCTGTACTGGGGTGTGCTCACCCTGGCCCCCATCCTGTTGGTGGTCGCCCTCGGCCTGGCTACCGGGCCTCACCTTCAATCGACGAAAAAACTTTTCGCCAGCTTGCCGTTTGTGGGCAGTTTTTTGGCCCACCTGGGTTTTCAACTGCTGCCCATCGTGGTCTTGTGCCTGACCTTCGCGGCATTTTACATGCTGATGCCCAACGCGAAGGTCCATTGGAAAGCAGCCCTGGCCGGGGGATTAACTGCGGGTTTATTGTTCCATCTGAACAATCTCGTTAGCGTGCTGTACGTCTCGCGCGTGATTTCCAACAGCAAAATCTACGGCAGCCTTGGCCTGGTGCCGGTGTTCATGGTGGGTCTATATTTTTCCTGGCTCATCATGCTCTTCGGAGCCCAGGTGGCCTATGCCTACCAGAACCGCACAACCTATGCCGAAGAGAAACAGGTCGAGAATGTCAACCAGCGCGGGCGCGAGTTTATTGCGCTGCGGTTGATGACCTCGATTGGGCAGCGCTATTTGCGCGGCGAACCCCCT
The DNA here is from genome assembly GCA_035946615.1 of Verrucomicrobiia bacterium. Lineage (NCBI taxonomy): Bacteria > Pseudomonadati > Verrucomicrobiota > Verrucomicrobiia > Verrucomicrobiia bacterium. The sequence continues at coordinate 17,252 of DASYZB010000088.1, read as the reverse complement.
TGCACCGTCGTCGAACTGGCGGAACAAATCGGGGTGCCTACCCGGTTGATCCGCCAGATCATGCAGACGCTCGCAGCCTCGCGGTTGGTTGTTGAAACCGCCGGCGCCGAAACCGCTTACCTGCCTGCCCGGCCAATGGAGGGGATTACCTGCCACGACATCCTCCTGGCGTTGCGTTCGAGCCAGGGACAGGAACTGGCCACGCGCGATGAACCGAGCCGGACTGAAGTTTATGGCGAGTTTCAACGCATCCAGGAGGCCGAGCGGCAAGCCGCTTCTTCCGTCACCATGCTGGCCCTGGCAAACCGCGCCCAGGCCAGGGCACAGATAGCGGGATAACTCGCCCTCCAACCGGGGAAACAAGTGCACATCCTTTCCGCTTCTCAACCTGCGTTCTGTGCGGCATTTTAAATGATCATCGGCATCCCCAAGGAAATTAAAGAGCAGGAATATCGAGTCGCTCTTCTGCCTTCGGCGGCTTATCAACTGATTCGCCGCGGGCACCAGGTCCTGGTCGAGCGCAATGCCGGGGCCGGGGCCGGCTACCCGGACGCCGATTACGTCCGGGCTGGCGCGACTCTGATCGAGACTCATCCCGAGGTCTTTGAGAGGTCCGAGATGATTGTCAAAGTTAAGGAGCCGCTTCCGGCGGAGTTCCCGCTGTTGCGGCCCGGGCAGATCCTTTTTACCTACCTCCATCTGGCGGCGGACCGTGCGCTCACCGAGTTGCTAATGAAGTCGCGAGTTACCGCGCTGGCTTATGAGACCATTGAGGTCAATGGCCGGTTGCCCTTGCTCGAGCCGATGAGCGAGATCGCGGGGCGCATGTCGATTCTGGTTGGCGGTTATTTTCTGGCCAAACATTTTGGAGGCAGCGGGGTGCTGCTGGGCGGTGTGCCGGGCGTGTTGCCGGGCCGGGTTGTAGTGCTGGGCGGCGGCACCTCGGGCATTAATTCCGCCCGCATGGCGCAGGGACTTGGGGCTGATGTGACCATTCTTGAAGTCGATCTCGAACGGATGCGTTTCCTCGATATCACGTTGCATACAGCCCATACCCTTTACTCGAACGAAGCCCATCTATTGGAACTCCTGCCATCAGTCGATCTGTTGATTGGGGCTGTCCTCTTGCCCGGAGCCCGTGCCCCCAAGCTGATTCGCCGCGACATGCTGCAGCGCATGCGGCCCGGCAGCGTGCTGGTCGATATCGCTATCGACCAGGGTGGTTGCGCCGAGACCTCACATCCGACCACCCATCACGACCCGGTCTTTGTTGAAGAAGGGGTGACCCATTACTGCGTGGCCAATATGCCCGCGGCTTATGCCCGCACCGCTACCCAGGCGCTTACCAACGTGACCTACCGTTATATCGAGTTGCTGGCCGACTCCGGCCTTGCCGAAGCATGCCAGCGCCAGCCGGCCCTCCGGGGTGGTATCAATGTCATCGACGGCAACCTGGCTCATAAAGCGGTCGCCGAAGCGCACGGGATGCCCTGTGCCGCACTAAACCTGGCCGGGAGTTGAGAGTAAAAGGAGGACAGAAGGGCTGGATTTGGAGTAACAGCAATAAACCGCCGAAACGCCGGTTTGTTGACACTCGGCGGGCAGCCCGTTAGCCTGACAACATGCCGCATACGAAGGCTGCTCCGCCCATTACCCGGTATGATTATCAGCAAATGCTGGAAGGGCCGCCTTACTATCAGGTCGTGGGCGTGATTTTCAAATCACCTTTGGGCGGACATGAAACTCGCCTGCGAATCTGAAACCGGCCAGCGCACAACCTTTAGCGGGGCGGATTCTTTGGCGCTCGCACCGCCCGGACAGCTAGTTTCCCACAAGGACCTCGCGCGCCCAAGGTCGCCACGGTACGAGACACTGACCGCCTGGCGCGGCATCGCTTGTTTGTTCGTCGTTATTTTTCACTCGGTCTGCACCGGCTACGGCCTGAGCTTTCCGGATGGCCCCGGGCCCCTGGGCTGGGTATTGGCTGTGGTCCATCGATTATGGATTGGGGTGCCGCTCTTTTTTGTGATTAGCGGCTACTGCGTCACCGCCAGCGCGGACGCCGCCCGGCAACGGCCCAGCTCGGGAGCCAATTTCTTCCGCCGGCGTTTCCGAAGGATTTATCCACCTTACTGGGCCTGGCTGCTCATCACTGCAGCCGGCGTCTGGTTTGTGGAATCCAAACATGCGGGGTTTTTTCAGAACGCCTTCGTCCCCAACCCGCGCGGCTTTACCAAATGGCAATGGTTCGGAAATCTCACGCTTACAGAAAGCTGGCGCTGGCATATCACCCGGGGAGTGGAGAATGAGTTGCTGTCGCCATCCTGGACGCTTTGTTACGAGGAGCAGTTTTATGCCCTGGTGGGATTGGCGCTGCTGCTGGCGCGGCGGTTTTTTTTCGGCGCGCTGGCGCTCCTGACGCTTGCTGTTTTCGCGGGGTTATTCGTGCTCCCTCCGCTGGGAGTGGGCACGCTGGGGTTGTTCCTGGATGGGCAATGGCTGATGTTCGCGGCGGGAGCCGTGGTGTACTACGCCTTGAACTATGCGCCCGCGCGGGCCATGGGGTGGTTTTGCGTCCCCCTTGGGTTCGGAGTGTTGTGCGCCGTGGCGGGGCCCGAGCACCTGCTGATTGCCCGAACCAACGAACCGAACCAAAGTTACCTCTGCGCGTTCTTGTTTGCGCTGGCGCTGTTGGGGTTGCGCCGATGGGACACTCAATTAGCCCGAGCACGGCTGGTCCGGCCACTGCTCTTTTGCGGCGAGATGTGTTATAGCCTGTACCTAATCCATTGGCCGGTGGTTACAGTGGTCAGTTGGGGTTTTAACCGGCTGGGACTACGCAACCCATTTGCGATTTTTTTTCTGGGCGTTTCCTGTTGCCTGGCCGTCGCGCTGGGTTTGGGCCGTCTGTTCTATCGATTGATCGAGCGGCGGTTTTGGAACCCGGGTTACTCAACGATCGGTAGAACGGCTGAATAACAGGCGCAGGCTGTTCATGACAACAATGACCGTGCTGCCTTCGTGGCCCACCACGCCGACCGTCAGCGGGATGCGGCCCAGCAGGGCAAAGGTCACCAGGACCACAACCGTGCCCAGGGAAATGACGAGGTTTTGGCGGATGACCCGGCGGGCGCGGTGGCTGAGGCGGAACGCGGCAAGAAAATTCTCGAGGCGGTCGTGCATCAATACGACATCGGCCTGTTCCAGGGCGGCATCGGAGCCGCGGGCGCCCATGGCCACGCCGATGTGAGCAGCCGCCAGGCTCGGCGCGTCGTTCACTCCATCACCCACCATCGCCACGCGTTCGCCCCGCTCGGTCTGCGCGCGGATTTCCGCCAGTTTTTGTTCAGGGTTGAGTCCCGAGCGCACCTGCTCGATACCCAGTTGGGAACGGAGATGCTCGGCGGCGGCCTGGTGATCGCCCGTGAGGACAATGGCGCTCAAGCCTTCTTCGGTCAATTGTTGCAGAACCGCGCGGGCCTGGGGCCGGATGTCATCGCGCAGAACGACGCGGCCAAGCAGTTCGCCACAGAGCACCCAAACCTCCGCCAGGCCGGAATCGGAAGCGGGCACGCGCGCAATTTGTTGGGTGCAGGATGCCAGCCATTCACGCCTGCCCAGCAGGCAGTCGGCCCCATTCCACCGCGCGCGCAACCCCTGGCCCGTGATCGATTCGAACTGATGCAATTCGAGAGCGGAAAGTCCCTGTTGTTTTCCATGGCGCGTAATGGCGCGCGCCAGGGGATGACTCGACAACCGTTCCAGCGAATAGGCCAATTGCGCGACTTGGGCCTCGCGGCCAGGCGGAAAGCTCTGGACCAGTTCCACGCGCAGTTCGCCGGTCGTGAGCGTGCCGGTCTTATCGAGGGCAACCGTGGTGACCGCCGCCAGTTTCTCGACGGCAGCCCCGCCACGAAATAGAATCCCATGGCGCGCGCCCCAGGCGATGGCCGCCAGCACCGCTGAGGGAATGGACAGGACCAGCGCGCAAGGGGAAGCCACTACCAGGAGGATCATCGTGTGATAAAAAGCGCTGTGCCCGAGGTGACTGGCCAGGAATGGAGTCTGGCCGAAAATGAGCCACCAGACAAAAAACATTGCCAGTGAAAGGCCAAGGACACTGTAGGTATAGTAAGTGCCGAACCGATCTGTGAACTGTTGAGCGGGCGCTTTCTGACGCTGCGCCTCTTTGATTAACCGGATAATTTTGCGCAACGCGCTCTCGCCGACTGGCCGCAGCACGCAGACTTCTACCGCCCCCCAGAGATTTAAGGTGCCAGAGAGCACGGTGTCTCCAATTCGTTTTTCCACCGGCGCGGCCTCCCCGGTGAGGTTGGATTCATCACTGGCAGTCTGGCCCTTCACCAATTCGGCATCGACGGGAAACTGTGCCCCTGGTTTGATGAGCAGGCGCATGCCCGGCCGGAGCCGCTCGACCGGCAGTTCGGACTCATGCCCCTGGTGGTCCAGGACCGTGGCAGATTTGGGCGCTTCGCGGAAGAGCGAGCGAATCTCGCGTTGGGTTCGTCCCAGGGCAAAATGTTCCAAGGCGCCGGAAAGGGAAAAGAGGAACAACAGGGTCGCCCCTTCACCCCAGGCCCCGATACTGGCGCTCCCGGCAGCGACGGCCAGCATGAGGAAATGGACATCAATCGCCCACTTTCGAAACCGTTCCCAAACCTCATGAGCCGCATACCACCCGCCGGCCAGGTAGGCCGCTACATAAAGGAATCTGGCCTGCTCGCGAGCGCCCAAGAGGTAAGCGGCCAAACCGAATGCCCCGCAGAGAATCGCCGCCGCCAACTGCGGTTTCCACTCGTCGATTTCCTCCTCGATATGCTCCAGGAACTCGACATCCCGTTGCACCACCTTGGGCCAGGGAATATCCCGCCAGCGCCAAAACTTTGGCGCCGTTGGACAAGTCACGCGGGCTATCGTGGTAATCTTCCCCTGGTGATCGATAAGAATTTTGCGCCGCTCCGTCTCCGAAAGCGGCTGGGCGCAAGTTCGGCATTCGCCGGCTCCGGCCAGGAGCATGCAACGAGCATTGGCCTGAGTTTCCTCGGCTTGCAGGAACGTGGCATTAATCCGCTCGGTTAAGCGGGGCAGATCGGTCCTGCCGAGCGTAGCCACCGAGATGGTCTTGCGCGCGCGATCGATGGTAACGGCTTCCAGCGTCGGGTCATCAGCCAGGGCATTGACGACGGAACGCGCCAGGCAATGCGTCGTGTCCGGACCACTCATAAAGTCAGCGTTCTTATCATACTCCCAATTGCAGCGCGCTGCCAAGACAAACGCGTATTGCAATTCTGATTAACTATTGTAAGCCTTTGCGAGCCGCTTCCCGAGCGAACCCGGATGCCCCGCAACCGCTGCCGGACTGGACTGGCCAAATTATGACAAACGAAACACTAGGCGCCTGCAATACAACCAACAAGGCGGTGCTGGCTTGGGTACAGGAGATGGTGAATCTTTGCCACCCGGACGGTATTTTCTGGTGCAACGGTTCGAAGGCCGAACGCAAAGCCTTGTCTGAAGAAGCAGTTGCCAAAGGAGTCCTCCTCAAACTCAATCAAAAGAAGCTGCCCGGTTGTTATTATCATCGTTCCAATCCCAACGACGTGGCGCGTGTCGAACAATCGACCTATATCTGCACCGTCGATCAGGAGGAAGCCGGCCCGACCAACAACTGGACCGCCCCCAAAGAGATGTACCAGAAACTGCGGGGCTACGCGGCGGGGGGGATGCGCGGGCGCACTTTATATGTTGTTCCTTACCTGATGGGACCCGCGGGCTCGCCTCTGGCCAAAGTAGGCATCGAGTTGACCGACTCGATTTATGTCGCGTTGAGCATGGGGATTATGACGCGCATGGGCGATGTGGCTTACGGGCAACTCCGCGACAGCGACGAGTTCAACCGCGGCCTGCATTGCATGCTCGATGTGAACCCCGAACGGCGTTATATTGCCCATTTTCCCCAGGACAACGCGATCATCTCGGTCGGCTCAAACTACGGCGGCAATGTCTTGCTGGGTAAGAAATGCCTGGCCTTGCGCATCGGCTCATATCTGGGACGGCAAGAAGGGTGGTTCGCCGAGCATATGCTGATCTTGTGCATCGAATCGCCTTCCGGCCAAAAGACCTATGTGGCAGCGGCGTTCCCCAGCGCCTGCGGCAAAACCAATTTCGCCATGATGGTGCCCCCGGCCCATTTCAAAGGCTGGAAAATCCGCACGATTGGCGACGACATCGCCTGGATGAAACCTGGCCCCGATGGGCGGCTCTACGCCATTAATCCCGAGGCCGGCTATTTCGGCGTGGTGCCCGGGACGAACTCCAAGTCCAATCCCAACGCGCTGGAAATGGTCTCGCGCGACACCGTCTATACCAATGTGGCCCTCACGCCTGACCTCGACGTGTGGTGGGAGGGCAAAGACGGCCCTCCGCCCAAGGAATGCCTGGATTGGAAAGGAAACAAATGGACCCCGGACTCGAAGGAACGGGCGGCGCATCCCAACAGCCGTTTCACCACAGCAATGGCCAATAACCCGGTGCTTGCCCCCGAAGCCAACGACCCGCATGGCGTGCCCATTAGCGCCATTATTTTCGGCGGACGGCGGGGGGACACCGTCCCGCTGGTCTTCCAGGCCTTCAACTGGGTACACGGGGTGTATGTGGGCGCGACGATGGGCTCGGAGATGACGGCCGCCGCCGTGGGCGGAGCGGGCCAGGTGCGGCGCGATCCGATGGCGATGCTGCCCTTCTGCGGATATCACATGGGCGACTATTTCCGCCACTGGATTAACATGCACCGGCTGATCAAACATCCGCCGCGCATCTTTCACGTGAATTGGTTCAGGAAAAATGCCCAGGGCGAGTTCCTCTGGCCCGGGTTTGGCGAAAACATGAGGGTGCTGACGTGGATTGTGGACCGATGCCACGGGCGCACTGATGCTGAGGAATCACCCCTCGGCTGGATTCCCAGCCACAAGACATTCGATCTCCGCGGCCTGGCAGGCTTTACCCCCGAGCGCTTCGAGCAAGTCCAGGCCATCCATCACGCCGATTGGCGGCGGGAAATCCTGGCTCAGCAAGAGCTCTTCATGAAGCTCTATTCGCACCTGCCCAAAGAGCTCATCTTTCAGCGCGAACTGCTAATGGCGCGGCTGTGAACGATAAGAAAAAACTCGGCGCGGTATCTGGCCGCAAGTGACAAATGGACGCTGTTTACGTATGCTGATGACAATGAAAAGTCCGTTTCCGGGGATGGACCCTTACCTGGAGAGCCACTGGGGGGATGTGCATCACAGCCTGATCCAATACGTTCGCGACGCGTTGCAACCAATCTTGCCGGCTTGCTCAGCGGGCCGTTACCGCGTCATCGATTATAGCATCGACCCGGACCCGCCCCTGCCATCCCAACACGCCTCTTGGACCGCCGATCTGCTCAAGTCTGCTGGCTGGCGCGGCAATAAGCGTCCTGGAGGCTTCACCCTGATCGAGCTGCTGGTGGTTATCGCGGTTATTGCGATACTGGCCAGCCTGCTCTTGCCGGTACTGTCCCGCTCCAAGGCCAAGGCTGTTGGCATCCGGTGTTGCTCAAACCTTCGCCAACTCGGCCTGGCGTTCCTGCTTTACGCCGATGATAATAATCAGCAGTTGCCGGACCTCTACACAAAGTGGTGGACCGGCAATGGGGTCGCCCCTGGTGGATTATGGTGGTGGCAGAACATCTCCACCAACCGTTACATAGTATCGCAAGTCGTTTCCAATAATGTGTGGCGCTGTCCGGCAGTCCAGGACCAGGACATCAGCATTGTGTTCGGCGCCCGTTGGGAAGGATACGGTCCGGTCGAAAGCACTGTCATCCGCTATGCATTCGACATGAACCCGGCCCTCCCCCTTCACAGCCGCAAATTACAGCAGGTCAAACGTCCGGCACAGATTTGGATGATGGGAGACACAGGGGTGCCCCGTAATCCGGATAATGTGCCCTTCAGCGGTTACACGACTGAGATCGTCACCTTTCCTCCTGACCCGGCAACGCACGATTGGAAAGTCTATACCCCACCGAAGCAGCCTGCCTGCCGCCATAACTTGCGAGCCAACCTCGTCATGGTCGATGGCCACTATGAATCGTGGGCTTATCGCGACCTGAAATTCGATAAAAACGACGTCTTTGGTTTCAACGATTTGTTTTTCAAATAGGATTACGGCGACTTCGCCTGCATATTGGCATACAAAAGGCTGACTGGAAACAATGGCTACGCAGGCTGAGCGCGCAAGTCGATCAACCCGTGCCCCGGCTGCAATAGACTGTCCTGAGATAGGGCAATTTTGTCGTTCGTGCAGACATCGTGGCCAAAGACGACTATGGCTTGGCTGAACAATCTGCGGTTTAAATAATACTTCGGTGTTTTTAACAATGCCGGGAGGCGCGTTGACTTGCGCAGCGTTTAGCCACAGTGTTGACGAATTACGCGTGCGCATCTCGATTGTTATTCCAGCCTTTAACGAAGAGCGGTTGATAGGGGAAACACTTCGCCAAGTCAATGCGGCCCTACCGGCCTTCTTGCAGCGAGGTTGGGAAACCGAGTTGATTGTGTGCGACAACAACTCGACCGATCGCACCGCTGAATTGGCGCGGGCGGCCGGGGCCAAAGTCGTTTTTGAGCCAATCAACCAGATTAGCCGGGCGCGCAATAGCGGCGCGCAAGCGGCCACAGGGGATTGGCTAATCTTTGTGGATGCGGATTCGCATCCGGCCAGGGACTTATTTGATGAAGTGGCCGGGCAAATCCAATCCGGCAATTGCCTGGGCGGGGGCTGCACCATAAAGATGGATGGGCATTATCGGGCCGCTGAATGGATAGCACAGTTTTGGAATTGGCTCAGCCTGACCTTCCGGCTTCTGGCCGGCTCATTCATTTTTTGCGACGCAGCCGTTTTCCGCCAGGTCGGTGGATTCAGCGAAGAATTATTTGCCGGTGAAGAACTCGACTTGACTCAAAAGCTCAAGCGCCTGGAACGGACTGCTGGCCGGCGGCTCATCATTTTGCGCGCGCATCCACTCGTGACCTCGGCAAGAAAAATCCACCTTTACACATCCCGGGAGCATTTCTGGTTCTTGCTGCAGGCCTCCCTTTCGCGCAAGAAGGTCCTGCGCAGCCGTGCCGCCTGCAGGACCTGGTATGATGGCAGAAGATAGGCCCGTGTGGAGGGACTCCCGGACGATGCACCGGCTCTCCAGCGGGGAGTCATGGCTTGCCAAGGGCATCGAGGGATCGTTTAATTTCGCCGTGCTACAGCAGCAGACCATCAACCGGCCAGCCAGTTTTTCGGGAGTCGGCCTGCACAGCGGCAACCGGGTCACCATGACTTTTGTGCCGGCCGCGCCGAACACCGGCATCCGCTTCCGGCGCGTGGATTTGGAAGGCAAACCGGAGATCGAAGCCCGGGTGGAAAACGTGGTGGAGAATAATCGCTCGACGACACTGGCCAAAGGCAACACGCGCATTCATACGGTGGAGCATGTGCTGGCGACGTTCGCCGGCTATGGAATCGATAATGCCATCATCGAGTTGGATGCAAACGAGCCGCCCATTGGCGATGGCAGTGCGCGGGAGTACTGCAAGATGATCCAATCGGCCGGGTTGGTCGCTCAAGATGAACGGCGCGAGGCCTACATGGTCTCGATGCCAATCGAGCTGGAGATGGGCGAGACGGTGATGACTCTGTTCCCAGACGAGCTCTTCAAAATCAGTTGCACCAGCTCCGACCGGCAGGGCCGGTTCACCCAATTCTTTAGCCTCGAACTCTCACCCCAGAGCTGGGAAAAGGAAATCGCCCAGGCTCGGACGTTTTGCTTCTTCGACGAGATCGAATATCTCATAAAGAACGGCCTGATCCGGGGTGGGAGCCTGGAAAACGCGGTGGTCATTCGCGACGACGCGGTGCTGACGACCGAGCCGCTGCGGTATTCTGACGAATTTGTGCGGCACAAGATGCTGGATATTGTCGGAGACTTATCCTTATTGGGCCGGCCAGTGCATGGGCATCTGATTGCCGTCAGACCAAGCCACGCCGCCAATTGCGAATTAGTCCGGCGCATCAGCTTGCAGATGCACCGGCCTCAAACCTTCGCCCCGCCGCGCGCGCGCGGGCCGGGTTCACTCGATAACAAAGCCGAAAAACCGAGTCTGCAAGATGGCGCCCTGGATATCCATCAGGTGCTGCAGGTGCTGCCGCACCGGTACCCTTTTGTGATGGTTGACCGAATCGCCAAAATCGAAGGCAATCACATCATTGGCATCAAGAATGTCTCGGCCAATGAACCTTACTTTCAGGGGCATTTCCCCGGCCACCCCATTATGCCCGGGGTCTTGCAGCTCGAAGCGATTGCCCAGGTAGCGGGCATCTTGATGCTGCGCCGCGCCGAGAATGCCGGCCAAATCGCGTATTTTATGTCCGCTGAAAATGTCAAGTGGCGAAGGCCGGTTCAGCCCGGTGATGTGCTGGTCATTGACGTTGAGATGACCAAGATGCGCGGTAAAATCGGTAAAGCAAAAGGCGTGTGCAAGGTCGAAGGCGAAATCGTCAGCGAGGCCGAAGTGACATTCATGTTAAGGGAAGGGTAAGCAAGCAAAAGAGGCCCTGCCGCGCTGCGCCCCCTGGCGAGTTGAATGGCTTTGACGGCGCGACAGCGTCTTGGACTGTGGCAGTCCTCTGCCGCTTTTCATCCCGCTTGCGCTTGGTAGATGACTTGGTAAGCCGTGACTATGATTCATCCCACAGCGGTGGTACACGCGCAGGCCCAAATCGGCGCCGGGTGCGAAATCGGCCCTTATTGCGTGATAGGCAAGGATGTGGTTCTTGGGCCGCGTTGCCGGCTCCATTCTCATGTGGTTATCGATGGCCACACCCGCCTGGGCGAAGGAAACATCATCTTTCCCTTCGCCAGCATCGGGCTCCAGACCCAGGACCTCAAATGGCAAGGCGGTGTGACGCACACAGAAATCGGGGACAACAATACCTTCCGCGAGTGCGTCACCGTCCATAGCGCCACGGGAGATGGCGAAACAACCCGCGTCGGCTCAGACAACCATATCCTGGCTTACGCGCACGTTGCCCATAACGTGGCTATCGGCAACCATGTGATCATGTCGAATGTCGCCACGTTGGCGGGGCACGTCATCGTTGAGGATTACGCCGTGGTGGGAGGCGTGGCCGCCGTACACCAGTTTTGCCGGATTGGCAGAATGTCCATGATCGGCGGCTGCTCGAAGGTCGTGCAGGACGTGGTCCCTTTTATGATCGTCGATGGCAACCCGGGCGAGACCCGCACGGTTAACAAAGTCGGCATGGAACGTCATGGCGTGCCGGAGGAAGCCCAATCGGCCCTGCGGCAGGCCTATAAAATACTTTTCCGCGAAGGTTTAACCATTCCCAACGCCCTCGAACAAATCGAAACAAAATATCCAAACGTTCCTGAAATCAAGCTGCTGATTGATTTTGTGCGGGCCAGCGAGCGGGGCATCACCAAATAGATGAAGGACCACCAATAAAGGCAGCCCACTCGGCCCGAGTAAGAATGAACCAGGACCTTCCACCTCTCAAGCCGGGCACGCTTTACCTGGTGGCCACGCCCATTGGAAATCTCGAAGACATCACCTTGCGCGCCCTGCGCACGTTGCGCGAATGCGATGTGGTGGCGGCGGAGGACACCCGGCACACCGGCCAGTTGCTCAACCATTTCGGAATTTCAAAACCACTGCTCAGTTACTTCAAGTTTAATGAGGCAAAACAAAGCGAGCAGATACTCGAGCGCCTTGCGCAAGGCCAAAAGGTGGCGCTGGTGACCGGTGCCGGCAGCCCGGGGATAAGCGATCCAGGCGAGCGGGTGGTCCAGGCGGTCATCCGGGTCGGCGGGCGGGTTGAAGCGGTTCCCGGTCCCAGCGCCTTAGTCGCGGCCTTGACCGCCAGCGGCTTGCCGGCAGATGAGTTCCATTTCGCGGGCTTCCTGCCGCGCAAACCGGGCCAGCGCCGCCGCAAACTCGAATCGCTCAAAGGACTCGCCGCAAGCCTGGTCTTGTATGAAGCGCCTTATCGCATCGAGAAGCTGCTGGCAGAATTGGAAGAACTTTTTCCCGAGCGCCGCGTGGTGCTGGCCCGGGAGCTGACCAAAAAATTCGAGGAATTCTTGCGAGGGACTCCGCGTGAGCTGCTCGAGCAGCTCAAACAACGCGCGATTAAAGGCGAGTTCGTGGTGGTGATCGAGGGCGAATGTATTCTACGATCCGAGAAAATCCCTTGAGGCGAGATTTCGGGTTTCGATCAAAAGCTGGTTTCCATCAAAGAAAAGCTTGCCATTTTTATATCTTCATGGGAATATGGGTAAGATGAAAACGACGATGGAAATCCCCGATCCGCTTTTCAAACAAGCCAAAATCCGCGCCGCCAAAGACGGACTGAAACTGAAGGACCTCGTCGCTTCGGCCTTGAGCACTTACCTATCGAGTCCGCAATCGCCTACGTCGTCAGGGCCAAAGCCGTGCCCGTTTCCCTTGGCGCGCGGCAAAGGCGGTCTGTTACTGCGAAAGGTGACGAATCAACTAATCGCTGACCTGGAAGAAGAGGAGGACCTTGAACGCTACCGGAGAGCTGTTCGACGTTAACGTTTGGCTCGCTCTGGCGGCCGAGGGACATCCGCACCATGCGATGGCGCTCCGAGCGTGGACCGAACTGGAACGCCCCTGCTTTTGCCGAATGACACACCTCGGCCTCATGCGCTTGCTCTGTAATCGCCAAATCATGGGCGCCCAAGCGTTCACGCCGGAGTCGGCGTGGGCGGAATGCGAGAAATTGCTAGGGACCGGCGCGATTTCGTATCTGGACGAACCCTCAGGGGTCGATGCCAAATTGAAAGCGCTTTCTCGAGGCGCAACAGCCACACGCGACTTCTGGACGGACGCCTACCTTGCAGCTTTTGCCCAATGCGCCGGCCTGCGCCTCGTAAGCTTCGACTCTGGCTTTCGGCGCTTTAAGGACCTTGACTGCCTCATTTTGAAAGCCGCAGCCTGAACCACGGGGGTACGCAAGTGCCTCACAAGGGCGCCAGGGACTGGCGCAGCCACGAGGCTTCGCGGGGACGGGCACCCTAAGGGTTTGCTATTGCCACTCCAGCGGCGCTCGACCAATTTCCGCGCATGCGAATTGTAAGGTCTGTGCCGGCAATGCAGCGCCAGGCGCAGCTTTGGAAACGGAAAGGCCTCCGGGTCGGCTTTGTGCCGACTATGGGCTATCTGCACGAGGGGCACATGAGCCTGGTCCGGCGGGCGCGCCGGCGCGCCGGCTCGGGCGGGCGGGTTGTGGTCAGTATTTATGTTAATCCCACCCAATTCGGTCCGGGCGAAGATTTCTCGCGATACCCGCGGGATTTGGCCAGTGACGCCCGGCTCTGCCGCGCTGAAGGGGTGGATGTCCTGTTCGCCCCTGGCGATGCGGGAATGTACCCGGCCGCGGAGAAGATCGCCTTCAGCACGTATGTGGTCGAGGAAACGCTCTCAAGCAGGATGGAAGGCGCCTCGCGCCCAACCCACTTTCGCGGGGTGACCACGGTGGTAACGAAGCTCTTCAATATCATCCAGCCTGGCTTTGCGGTTTTCGGCGCGAAAGATTACCAGCAAGCGGCTATTGTTGAACGCATGGTCCGGGATTTGAATTTCCCGGTTGAAATCATTCTGGCGCCAACAAAGCGGGAGGCGGATGGCTTGGCAATGAGTTCACGCAACAAATATCTCGAAGGGGGCCTGCGTACCCAGGCGATAGTCCTCTGGCGCTCGATTCAAAAGGTCCGGGCTGCCCTGCGCCGGTCCCGCCGCGCGCTTTCCGCTGCCAAGCTCAAGGGGGATTTGAGACAATTCATCCAGAGCGAGCCGGCGGCGCGACTGGATTATGTTGAGTTCTTTGAGCCGGAGACAATGATACCCGTTCGGCGGGTGGCGCGCGGAACACACATGGCCCTGGCGGTGTTTATCGGCAAAACCCGCCTGATAGATAACGCCCGTTTGTAAATCAGACAACCTTCAATACGATGAGAGAATTTGATTTCCTTGTTTTGGGCAGCGGCATCGCCGGCCTGTCCTACGCGTTGAAAGTGGCGGCTCATGGCCGGGTGGCCATCGTGACCAAAAAGGACAAGGCGGAGTCCAACACCAATTACGCCCAGGGCGGGATTGCGGCGGTCACGAGCAAAGAGGATTCGTTCGAGCTGCACGTGCGCGACACCCTGGAAGCGGGAGCGGGCCTCTGCAAGGAGGAGGTGGTGCGCACAATTATCCAGGAAGGCCCCGCGCGCATTGCAGAACTCATCGAATTGGGCATGCATTTTTCCGAACGGCAACTCCCCAGCGCGGATGGCAGCCGCGAGCTGGACCTGGGCAAAGAGGGGGGCCATTCCAAGCGGCGGATTCTGCATGCGAAAGACATCACGGGCCGGGAAGTCGAGCGCGCTTTATTGGCAGCCATCGCGCAGCAACCCAACATCCAAATCTTCGAGAACCACTTTGCCATCGACCTGATCACCAGCCAGAAGCTGGGCTATGTGGGCGACCATCGCTGCCTGGGCGCCTACGTGCTGGACAAACGCTCCGGCCAGGTCCGCACCTTTAGGGCGCCGGTGACACTGTTGGCCACCGGCGGCTGCGGCAAGGTGTATCTCTACACGACCAATCCGGACATTGCCACGGGCGATGGTGTCGCAATGGCTTACCGCGCCGGAGCCGCCGTGGCCAACATGGAATTCATCCAATTCCACCCAACCTGCCTGTTTCATCCGAAGGCGAAGTCGTTTCTGATCAGCGAAGCAGTGCGAGGGGAAGGCGGCGTCCTCAAGACAATCGAGGGGCTTGAGTTCATGGACCGGTATCATCCACTCAAATCACTCGCGCCGCGGGACATTGTGGCCCGGGCCATTGATAGCGAGATGAAGAAGAGCGGCGCCCCTTATGTCCTGCTTGATATCACGCATAAACCCGCTCGGTTCCTGATCGACCGCTTCCCCAATATTTACCAAACCTGCCTGCGCTACGGGTTGGATATTACCAAAGAGCCTATCCCCGTCGTGCCTGCCGCCCATTACCAATGCGGGGGCGTGATGACCAATGTGGACGGCGAGACTGAGATAACCGGCCTCTACGCGGTGGGTGAAGTGGCCTGCACCGGCTTGCATGGAGCCAACCGGTTGGCAAGCAACTCCCTGCTGGAAGCGCTCGTCTGCGCTCATCGCGCTTCGCAATGCTCCCTTCAGCTTAAAGCCAGGCCGGCCGAGTTCAAAATTCCGCTTTGGCATTCAGGCAACGCCCATAATCCTGACGAACTGGTGGTGGTCTCGCACAATTGGGATGAAATCCGCCGGGCGATGTGGGATTACGTGGGGATTGTGCGCACCAACAAACGGTTGCAGCGCGCCCAGAAACGCATCGGCAATCTGCAAGAGGAAATCCAGGAATACTACTGGGATTTCATCATCACGAGCGATTTGCTGGAATTGCGCAATATTGCGACTGTAGCGGAAGTCATTGTGGCCAGCGCCTTGCGCCGTCCTGAAAGCCGCGGCTTGAATTACAACCTAGATTACCCTGCGCCAAATCCCGAATGGGCCCAGCGCGATACGGTGTTGAGAAAATGACTTTTGAACTGGCCACTGACAATTTGGCGCAATTTGTGGGGCGAGGCATTGCTTGGGTTTGGCGGGTACTGAGGACGAGGGTGAAGTTTGACATTGAGTTTTCAGAAAGAATACTGAGGTTGCTTCGATTTGACGGACACCAGCTAAGGTGGAAAAACTGGTAAGTCCGATATGAACAAAATGCAGCAAACCAAAGCAGTGAATCTGCCGCTGGAAACGATCAAAGCCCGGCGCAAATACGATGCTACGTTCAAAAGAGAGACTTGGTTTTAATATTTTTCGCTGTAATGCAAACTGACACTGCAACAATCGGGGTCCGCGATAAAGCGGAGGGAACCGAGGTCCGGCCTGAAGGTGCGGGTTTCACCGTTGCGCGAGGCAACCGTTTGGCAGCCGATCAGGGACGGTTGGCGACAGCTTTACGGCGGGTATTATGACTTGGGCGTCAGTATCGAGTGGCACGATTTTGAACTACCAAATCCTTTCGAGTGGTCGCGGAGTTTTCATCCGGATAGTTTGGAGCTTTGCTTGAATCTTGCTGGTCGCGGCTCAATTCGTTTCGCCGAAAGCAGCGTTGATTTTGAGCCGCTCACCGCGGGGTTTTACTTGGCCGGAAAACAGACGTTGCAGGGCTGGCGCGATGCCAACCAGCGGCATCGCTTCATCACCATTGAGTTTTCGCCTCGCTTTCTGCGCGAGCACTTGGCTTCATGCGACGGCGCATTGCACCCGCTGGTGGAGGGATTGGTCCGAGGCGATCAACCCGGCACGCATTTCGGGGATATCTGCAGGCTCACCGCCGCGCAGGAGCAACGGATTACCCATTTGCTGAATCCGCCGGTTCTCCAAGGCGGGCGTTGGCTCTGGTATCAGGGCAAGGTGCTGGAAATCATGGCCGAGTTTTTCTTCGAGCGCCGAGGCGACGACGAACTGTTGTGCGACCGCCAAAAGCGGCTGGCGCGCGAGCGCGTCGAGCGGGTCATGACGCTTTTGCGACAGCATCTTGTTGAGCCGCTAAGTCTGGGGGAAGTCGGACGACAGGTCGGTTGCAGCCCGTTTCATTTGAGCCGGACATTCTCGACGGAAACAGGAACGACCATTCCCCAGTATCTGCGCAGGCTGCGCATGGAACGGGCGGCAGAACTTCTCCAGAGCGGCAAATACAATGTGACGGAGGCGGCTCTGGAAGTGGGGTATTCCAGCCTCAGTCATTTCAGTCAGAGTTTTTGTCACGTAATGGGCCGTTGCCCGGGTTTGTACCCACTCAGAATCTCCCTCCCAAAAGCGGCTTCAGGTGGCAAAGCCCCATGCTTCCGCATCAAAGAGCAACCCACCGCCAAAGAACCGCAACCAGCGGCAAGCGCGGGTTCCTGAAAAGCCGCATTGTCCTTCCAACCGGCGGTTTGTCAAGAGGTTCCCCGTCTCCCAAATCCGCACGTAAGGAAAGACGACAGCAGTGCATCCGTCTTTTGCGACGCACAAGCCGACTCAAAAGTCAGTTCAGCTGAGGTTATGGCAACCGGCGAGGGGTTTTCCTGTGCCGCAGCGAGTGATTTCTACCGGG
>DASYZB010000087.1 GCA_035946615.1 Verrucomicrobiia bacterium | reverse complement strand
TGGCCCGATACGTTCACCTCAACCCGGTGCGAGTGGGCGGTCTGGGCCTGAACAAGTCTCAGCGGGCTGCTGCGCGAGCGGGGGCCATCCGGGCTCCCGGGGGTGGGCTTGTGGCGGAGCGCTTGCGGCAGTTGCGGGAGTTTCGCTGGAGCCCATCCGATTCTATCCGGGCAAAAATGGCACTTACGTAATCGTCCACCCGACCCTGCCACTCCCACTCCTAACCCGCTCCACCCACAAGCGGCTGAAGCCCGGGTGAAACCATTGCTCAGGTATCTGGAGCGCGACCGAGGCAGCCAGGTGATTTCCACCCTGCAAAGCCTGGTGGAAGGATTGAGCGGGGCGGCACGTGATGGACCCGTCTGAAAACTGAGATGCGCCCGTTTCGGACGGCAGGGCAACTTCGCCATTGACCCCGCCCCAATTCCAAACCAATACTCAGCCTGCGGATCATATCAGCAAGGCCCCTAATGAAAGACACAGGCGAACGTCACGGCTTCACTTTAATCGAGTTGCTGGTCGTTATCGCCATTATCGCCATCCTCGCCGCCATGCTTTTGCCCAGCCTCTCCCGGGCAAAGACGACCGCCCAGGCCACCACTTGCGCGAATAACGTCAGGCAACTGGCTGTGGCCTGGCTGATTTATTCGGATGACAACCTCGGCCTGCTGGTCAACAACACGAGCATGACCGATACCCGGACCTATCGCCAAAGCTGGGTCAATAACATCGAGGACTGGGGCGCCAGCAGCGAAAACACCAATCCGGCCTACGTGCTGAGCGGAAAATTGGCCCTCTACGTCAATAACAACCTGGGCGTTTACAAGTGTCCTTCCGATTTATCCCAGGCCCAGGCCGGGCCACGCTTGCGCAGCATCTCGATGAATTCGTTGGTGGGCGATCCGCTGGTCAAACCAAACCGGTTCAATCCCAACTGGTCCCAGTTCCTCAAAATCGTTCAGTTCCCACGTCCTTCGACCTTCTTTGTTTTCATCGAGGAACATCCGGACACCATCAACGACGGCTATTTCATGAACCGCTGGGACCAAATCCAGTGGGGCAACCTGCCTGCCTCCTATCACAATGGCGCGGCGAACATCTCCTGGGCGGATGGCCACATCGAGCGCCATCGCTGGATAGCTGACACCATCCGGGCTCCGGTTAAAGGGGCCGTTGGCGGTGGATTTGTCCCTTCGCCCACGACCGATTACCTGTGGCTGAGAGACCGCACAAGTTTCAAGATTAATTGATCACGAGCCGGAGGGGCGAGCGCGCCAGCCCCCCATATTTATTCATTTATGAAACCCGCTGCTTGTGTTGCCCTCCTGCTTGTTCTGCTCCCAATTGCGCCGGCCGCGCAGCCCACCGACTTCGCATCGTCGAATGACGTAACCTGGCATTCCCTCGGCGCCGACGAAAACAGCTCGATGCCGCTGGGCAACGGCGACCTCGCCCTCAACGTTTGGACCGAACAGAACGGCGATATCGTCCTGCTCCTGGCCAAGGCCGATGCCTGGAGCGAGAATGGCCAGTTGCTCAAGCTGGGACGAGTGCGGGTAAGGCTAACGCCTAATCCATTCACGTCTCCTGGTCCATTCACCCAAACTCTGAAACTGGAAGATGGCGAAGTTCGGATTCAAGCAGGCAAAACCCTCGCCAGCATTTGGGTGGATGCCAACCATCCGGTGGCGCACGTGGAGATTCACACCGAGCAACCGGTTGAACTCGATGCGAGCTCTGAACACTGGCGCGCGAAAACCTATCACCTCGAGCAACAAGCTGTCTCTCGCGCCGGCTTCTTTGAATGGGGCAATAATCCGGAGGGCCTAACCTTCGGCCCGGACACAATTTTGCCGGCGCGCCCGGATCGGGTTTCCTGGTGCCACTTTAACTCCAACAGCATTTATCCGCTCGTTTTTCAACGGGAGCATTTGGAGTCGTTGCTGGCAAAATATCCGGACCCGCTGCTGCATCGATGCTTCGGCATCACCATGCAGGGCCCGGGGCTGGCCAGCCGCGACAACCAGACGCTGCGAGCCAAAACCGCTTCCCGCTCATGGCGACTGGACCTCTTCGCCCTCACCAGCCAAACCAGCGGCCCCGAGGCATGGCAGGCCGCTTTGGATAAAAACATCGTATCCATCAGCGCAGTAAGCCTCTCTGCTGCGCAAAAAGCCCATCGGCAATGGTGGCGGGCGTTCTGGAACCGCAGTTGGGTGCATGTCGAAGGGACACCCGAGGCCGAGAAGGTTTCCCAAAGCTATGCTATCCAACGATACATGACTGCCTGTGCAGGGCGCGGCGCCCAGCCGATTAAGTTCAACGGCTCGCTTTTTACCGTTGGGCATAATCTGCCGGGGGGGTCCAGCTCGACGCAGAGCGCTCACGACCCCGATTACCGTGCTTGGGGCGCCTCTTACTGGAACCAGAATACCAGGTTGATTTATTGGCCTCTGCTGGCCTCCGGGGATTATGACCTCCTGGCGCCCTGGTTCGATATGTACGTGCGGGCCCTTCCCCTGGCTAAAGACCGCACACGTCAGTATTTTCATCATGGTGGAGGGGCGTTCATCGAGACGATATACTTCTGGGGGTTGCCCAATGTGAACGATTTCGGCTGGAACAACCCCGGCCCCGAACTCGAGAGTGAATGGATGCGCTATCACATCCAAGGTGGCATCGAGGTCCTGGCACAGATGCTCGACCGCTACGACAATACCCAGGATGCCGATTTTGCCCGCAACTCCCTCCTCCCCATGGCCGATGCCACCATCCAGTATTATGCCCAGCATTGGCAACCCGGACCCGATGGTAAGATTCTCATGGAACCCTCTCAATCCATCGAGACTTATCAAAAAAATGCGGTTAACCCAACCCCGGACATCGCGGGTTTGTTGAGCGTTCTGCCTCGCCTCCTCTCTCTTCCTCAAACCTTGGGCAGCCAGACCCAACGGGACCTGTGGAAAAAGGTCCTCGAGGAGCTTCCGCCGATCCCGATGGGCGCCACGGCGGCAGGAAAGCTACCCCCCGAAGGCCAGGGCGACCACGATGGAACCAAGACCATCCTGCCCGCTCAAAAATATGGCAGGCCAAAGAACCACGAAAACCCCGAGCTTTACACTGTCTTTCCATATCGCCTCTATGGCATCGGCAAACCTGGCCTGCCCCTGGCACGGCAAACCTTCGACGCCCGCCTTTATCCCTTTGCCAAATGTTGGGGTCAAGACGGCATGGAATCAGCCCTCCTGGGCCTGACGCCTGAGGCAAAGAAGGTCGTGCTCCAGGAGTTTACCTCCTACGGCGACCAGCGGTTTCAATGGTTCTGGTCCAAAAACAGCGACTGGATACCGGATATGGATAACGGCGGCGCAGGAATGGAAACCCTCCAACTCATGCTGGTTCAGTGCGATGGCAAGCGCATCCAACTTCTGCCGGCCTGGCCAAATGATTGGACGGCGGATTTCAAATTACACGCCCCTTTTCAAACCACCGTCCAAGGCCGTGTCCAGCACGGCAAAATTACCGAACTGGAAGTCACTCCCAAACGACGGGCTAAGGACATTATAGTGCTCCAGCGCTCGCTCTGATGCGAATGCGAAAACGCACTTCTCTGCCGGCCCACAAGAGGGATGCCAACCCAAAAGCTCCCCCGGATTTGCCTGCTGGTTAGGGGTTAAGCACCACGTTCTCGCGGCCCGATCCCGTAGCGCCAGAAGCGCCTCCAAAGACAGGAATCGCTTGCTGCCGCCGAGAATTCCCCCATCGCCGGCCCACCAAAACATTTTTTGCAAACAGGACTAGTAATTTCTTTTGGGCTATGCGATAGTAAAGCAACCCCAGCGACTGCGCAGGCGAGCGGGGTTACGAAGCGAAAAAGAAGTTCAACATTTTTTGAGCGGAGAACGCCAAAAGATGTCGAACCTAATAGACAATCAAATTCCAGACTAAAATTCGTTGGAAATGAGAAGACCGATTAAAGATGAATTCACGGACCTGCCGATTTCACGGCAGCGCAAGTACCAATTGCGGATGCAACGCGACCGGCGCTGCACCGAGTGCGGCGAACCGGCGGCCATGGGCTCGCGCTGTTTGAAGCACTTGGTCAAAGCCCGCGAGCGCCAGCGCAAGAAGCGCGGACTCAAGCGGCGTTATTACAACACGCTCAGCTATAAGCTCGAGGCGATGGCATAGAGAGACTGTTTGTAGTTCCCAGGGGGAGACCAGCCCTCGAAGGCTACCCCGCGAGGGTGCTCGTGCTGGAGTCCCTTCGACAATGGCGCCCCGGCTCAGCCGTTAAAACGCTGGTAGAACGAGGTCTCTCTACCGGCCGGCACCCCTGTCAATTGAGTCAGGGCATCCACCAACTCCGTCACGCGGGGGGGTTTGCTTAACACCGCATCGACGTTAGGCACTGCGTGGTCCTGTTCTTCGAGCATCGTTCCCCAGCCGGTGAGCATAATCACTGGGGTCTTGGGTGAGGCGCTCTTGATATCTTGAGCCACCTGGCGTCCGTTGACGCCGGGCATGCCTAAATCCGTAATGACCACATCAAAGGGCTTGCCGCGGGTGGTGGCTTGTGCGAAGAGGTCCAGGCCAGCCTGCCCGCCATCGGCGGTTTCCACGTGATGGTGATAGAATTCGAGGATTTCCTTGAGCAACTCGCGCAGGAGCGGTTCGTCATCGATGCACAGCAGGCGCAGGGGCGAGCTCTGGATGATTTGCGGCTTAAGCTGATTATCTCTCGGTTTGGGCGGGTCGCGGAAGGAAAAAATAAGCCGAATAGTGGTCCCTTTGTCGGGCTCGCTTTGGATTT
Organism: Verrucomicrobiia bacterium; assembly: GCA_035946615.1. NCBI lineage: Bacteria > Pseudomonadati > Verrucomicrobiota > Verrucomicrobiia > Verrucomicrobiia bacterium. Next base: position 53,705 of record DASYZB010000087.1, on the reverse strand, counting down.
CGATATGGCCCTCGTGCCGCTCCATCATGCCGTACACCATGGCCAGGCCGAGGCCCGAGCCGCCGTGTTCGCGTTTGGTGGAAAAGAATGGCTCCAGACAATGCTGCCGGGTGTTTTCGTCCATCCCGATGCCATTATCCGTGATTTCGAGAATAATATGGCTGGGCTTGCTATCGCCGTTGGAAGGGGTGGTGAGGCTGACGGTCCGAGTGGTGATGGTGATTACCCCCCCTTTGGGCAGAGCCTCTACGGCGTTAATGATCACGTTTGTCAGGGCTTCACGCAGCTCGGACTCATTGCAGTGCAGGTCCGGCAATCCATCAGCCAGATTGGTTTTGATGTCAATCGAGATGCCTTGGCCCTGGGCTATGTCGCGCCAGCGTGGACGAGTTAATTCGATCACTTGCTGAACCAGGTGGTTGATGCCTGCGGGGCGCAACTGCTCGTTGCGGTCCCGTTGCCGGTAAAATTCGCTCATGCGCCCTACGATTTGGGCGATGTCCTCGGCCGAGGTGTGGATGTACTCGAGGTTCTTGCGCGAGTTCTCTGCCAGGCGCCCTTCCTTCCTGAGCACCATCTCCGAATAGGCCAGGATCGGTGAGAGCGCATTATTGATATCGTGCGCAATGCCTCCCGCCATCTGCCCAACGGCCCGCAGGCGCTCCTCCTGCACCACCGACTGTTGCGTCTGGCGCAGTTCGTCATAAGCCGACTGGAGTTCTTCCCGGGAATTGGCTTGATGAAAGAGTTTTTGACATTGCTCCTCAGTCGAGAGGATTTTGAGCAATAACTCGCGTTTCTCGGCGTTGACCGACTGCACCTCTTTTTCGATTTCCTCGTTGATATGACGCGCCTCTTCGAGCACCAGAACAATCATGCTGACCGCGATAAACAGTTGCAGCACCGCCGAAAAGAGGAACTCCGCATTGACCAGGGTCTCGTATCGCTGGGAAAAGGGGTAGCTCATCAGATAAACGCCCCAGAGGAAAAACCCCAAAAAGAGCATTCCAACAGCAACAAACTGGCGCTGCTTGCGCAAGCGGTAAAAGCTCGCCCCGGCAAACATGCTCGACAACCCGATGAGCAAGAAAATGGGAATTTGTGTATAAAATGAGTCGTGTGTGAGAGCCCTGCCCGCGCAGCTCCAGGTCAAAAGAAACGCCATGAACAGGCCAAAAAGGGTTTGGGGCGTGCGCAATTCCAGAAAAGCCAGGCTGCCCCAGAGCAAAAACACCGCTGAAATAGAAACGCACCACTGTTTGAGAATCAGGACAAAGGAGTCGGGCCCAGGGGTGGGAAAGGACGCGCCGATAGTCAGCCACAACGCGTAAAACAGCCAGGCTGCAGTCCAAACTGTAAAATAATGGCGCTTGGTGTACCGATTCAGATAGTGGAACAGCGCAACCAGGACCCACACGCTCAACAGAGACACAAATACCGCCGCCCGCAGGTACTCACGCGGGAACACGATGTCGAATCCTCTAATTTCGTTTACCACTGAATTTTGCGTTTTATTCGGTCATTCCGCTGCCTGGTCGAGGCGCATTTATGGACATAATTGCCCTATTTACATACAGAACCCGGGAACTACTAAACCGACCCTAAGAGAGCATTCGCCAAGCCAGGGGCGGAGAAGGAAGGATGAATTGTGAAAAACCGGCTGCATGGACAGAACGGGCCATAGCCTGCATTGACAATCAATCCTCCCGGGTCCACGCTTTATCGAAACTGAGGCGTGCTATGAAAACGATTTTTGCAGTGGCCGGTCTGGCCATAGCGCTGGCGGGTGTTACTTACGGCGGGCCGGAGGTGATTATCAAACAACGCGCCAAGGAACTGGCTAATGAGAACAACGTGCGCCAGGGCGTTGCGCCACCCACCACAGCGCCGGCGCCCGCATCCAGTGCCGCCACCCCAACCCCAACACTTGCCCCCGCCTTGGGCCGGTTTCAAACTGATTTGACGGCGATCTCCGCTAATTCCCAAGTTACTGCCGCTCAAAAACAAAAGCTCACTCAGGAATTGCTCGCAGGCGCGCTCCAGGCCAAGCCCTCCCCGGCTGCAGCGGCCAAACTGGTTGATGATCTGGCGGCCGCTTTCGCCGAAAAGCCGCTTTCCCCTTCGAGCCGCGCCCGCCTTCTGATGGAATTGGATGCGGTCCTGAACCCTGCCAAATATCCGCAGGCCAAAATGGAAGGCATCTTCGCGGACATCCAGGCCATCTTCCAGGAAAACGGCTTGAGCCGAAATAAGGCCGTGACGATCTCGAATGATGTCAAAAGCGTGTCTGCGGAAATCCAACACGGCGGGGCCAAATAACCGCCCCTGGCCGATGAAATGAGAAAACCCCGATTCCGGGCTCTGCTGTTGGCGGCCCTGACCGGTTTGGTGGCCCAGCCCCTGATGTCGCAAACCAATCTAACTGATGCGGCGCGCTGGCTGGCAAAAGCGGAGCTGCCACCCCCTTTCTCGGCTCCTCAATCCGAAGGCGATTGGAATCTCAAACGCAAGCAGATTCGGGCGCAACTCTGGGAGCTTCTGGGCAAACTTCCTCCACGCCCGAAAGTACCGCAGGTCCAACTGGTTTCTCGCGAAGAGAGGCCCGAATATATTGTCGAGAAATTCCAGTTCGATAATCTCGCCGGGGCGATTGTTCCAGGATATTTGATCATTCCCAAAAGGCTTGCCGGCGGACCTTGTCCTGGATGGATGATTATTTGAACCGGTGAAGCTTTCCGTAAAGAGCGATTACGCAGCACGCGCTGTTCTGGGTTTGGCCCGGCATTATCCTGCGCGCGTGGCAATGCGGGTCGAGCATTTAGCGGCGGAGCAGGGGCTCCCACCCAATTATCTGGTCCAGATTTTACTCGAACTCAAAGCGCAAGGCATTGTTCGCAGCCTTCGCGGCAAAGAAGGGGGTTACCTCCTGGCTCGGCCTCCAGCAGAGATCACCCTGGCCGATGTGCTCAACGCTGTCCACGGAACGGTTTTTGACAGCCCCGCGCTCAACGACAGCGCCTGCCCGCCGGAATTGCGCCGCGCTTGGCAACGGCTGCAACAAACGCTTCAAGCCACCGCCGGCGCCATCAATTTCCAGCAGTTGCTCGACGAAGGCATCGAGAAAAAAATGTACTATATATGAGGCCCGAGTCTCTTCGGAACAGGCCAAAAACACCAGCGCTTAAAGCTGCATAAAAACGGGGGCTAACCGGATCATTCGGGTGCCAGACCCGCTCAGTGTCAGGCGGCAACACGGGCAAATCCCTCCTCTATATGCTGTAGGATTCTCTCGACAATCGGCTGAGCGCGCGCAGACTCGGGCGTCCCTTCCGCCCTGAGAATTGCCCATTCCTGGCGCACGCGTTTGAGACCGAATTCCAGCGCGATCTCCAGCAGTTGGCTAAAACGAGGCCGCACCAACGCCGCTCGAATGTGCGCAGAATCCCCGGCGCCCGGATTCGACCACACCAACCCGGGGTGCTGCTCCCAAAAAGCTCTCCTGCTTGCCGTCATGCTTAAAACCTATCCGTGCGCTCTCCGCTTGGCAATCGGAACCAAACTATTCTATTTCCTTAAGCATTTGGGAAAGCTTTTGGGAATCGTTTGTAGGTGGCTGGCAGGCCGTTCCCGTGCAGAGATAAGCGACAGGCCCTTCGGTCGTGGGCAGAGTCCGGGCGAACGGTTCGACAGGCCCCGCGGAACCCAGGATGATTTTGTGCGGATGGTAAACCGAATGAGCCGCGTGAATGAGCCTCTTTGTTTCCGGGTGCTCCGGGTCTCCCGCGATCACAGCCCGCACAGGTTCGACCAGCCAAAAATCCAGCGCCTGCAACATAAAAGCCATGGCTTGCGGGATTTGCCGCAAACGACCAGCGAACAAGTGGAGGGTCTTTTCGGCGGCTTGAATGAAGCTTTCGTTGCCTGTGAGCCTTCCCAGTCGCAGGAGTCCCATCATGGCCGCTGAGTTGCCCGAAGGTTCCGCCCCGTCGTAGTACTCCTTGAGGCGCAGAATCAGGTCCGTGCTTTGAAGCGGGCTTTGCCAAAAACCGCCTGATCCGGAGTCAAAGAAGTTCGCCATCATGCTTTGCGCCAGGGCAATGGCGAATTCCAAATGACGCGGCAGGAGTGTCGCTTCGTATAAATCCAAAACCCCGGAAAGGAGGAAGGCGTAACCTTCGAGCAACTGCGCCTGGTCGTGCTCGCCCTCGCGCCAACGATGATGGAGAGTTCGCGTCTCTGGGTCCCAAAGTCTCTTTTGCAGGAAACCCAAATTCTTCTCGGCCGCGGCGCGATAAACCTCCTCGCCCAGCACGGCATAGGCGCGCGCCATGGCCCCGAGCATCAGCCCATTCCATGAGGCCAATATCTTATCGTCCAAATGCGGACGCACCCGATGGCCGCGCGCCGCAAACATCTTGCGCCTCGCCGATTCCAGCGGCGGACGCTCCAAATCGGACACGTTTGGATCGACGATGCTCAAGACGTTTTGGTTCGACAGCGGCTGCGGATGACTATGATCGACAAAGTTGCCCTTTTCGCTCATCCCAAAATAGCGGGCAGCAACTTTGAACTCTTCCCTGCTCAGCAGGCTGGACAGTTCTGCCGTCGTCCAGCAATAGAATTTGCCCTCGTGGCCTTCGCTGTCGGCATCTTCGGCAGAATAAAATCCACCCTCGGGATGCGTCATGTCTCGCAAAACGTAGTCGAGAATATCTCGTGCCACAAATGCGTGAAGCGGATTGCCGCTGACCAGCCAGGCCTCCAGGTAAAGCTGCGCCAGTTGCGCATTGTCGTAGAGCATCTTCTCGAAATGCGGCACCAGCCACGCTCGATCCACCGAATAGCGCGCAAAACCGCCGCCAAGCTGATCGTGAATGCCGCCCGCCGCCATGTGCTCGCAGGTGCGCAGCACCATGTCGATGGCTTCAGGGTCGTGAAAGCCGGCGCCATAGCGCAGCAGGAATTGCGGGTGGCTCGGTTGCGGGAACTTCGGCGCGTCACCAAACCCTCCATGGACTGGGTCATAGTTTTGCTTGAGCCGCGCGCCCGCGGAACGAACCGCCTCGGGCAAAAGGCCGGCATCGCAAGCCTGCCCCTCGGCAGCGGTCGCCTGTTCGAGCTTCGAATGGATGTCCTGCGCCGAATTGGCGACATCTCCGCGGCGCGATTCCCAAAGCTGCCGGATGTGTTCCAAGAGCTGCAAAAACCCGGCGCGGCCATGAATGGCGTCCGGTGGGAAATAGGTGCCGCCGAAAAAGGGCTTCAGGTCCGGTGTGAGGAAGACATTCAACGGCCAACCGCCCTGGCCGGTGGTGGCCTGGACAAATGTCATGTAAATCTTATCGACATCCGGCCTTTCTTCCCGATCCAGTTTGATGTTGATGAAGTGCCGATTGAGAAACCGCGCCACCCGCTCATTCTCGAACGATTCCCGCTCCATGACATGGCACCAATGGCATGTCGAGTAGCCAATGCTGAGGAAAATGGGCTTGTCCTCCCGCCGCGCGGCGGCAAAAGCCTCCTCCCCCCAAGCGCGCCAATCCACCGGGTTGAATTGGTGCTGCAGAAGGTAGGGCGATTTCTCCCGTGCCAGGCGATTGGCCTGGGGGCGCTCGGCGGTCGTCGAAATGGTCTTCACAATCTAAACCTTGTGCATGATGAGGAGCCGCTCGTCCGGGACGAATTGCTCGGGAAATTGGCGGCACGAGCGGCCTTGTCCACCATAGCCCCTGCCCAAGAACTTGCAAGGGGCAAGCGAAAGACGCGGGAAGCTTTGACCGCATCTAACAGCGTGCGGTAAGATTACGACATGCGACAGGCGCTAATCTACCCCTGTGGATGAGTTCAAGAAACTACTCTAGTTCTTAACCGGTTTCTTCCAAATCGGCACGACGCGCTTCATTTCATCGATCAACCAGCGGCAGGCCTCGAAGGCCACTCCGCGATGGGGCGCGACGACCTCCACCCAAAGAGACGGCTCGTTGACGGCCACCACCCCGGTCCGGTGAACCAGCCTGACCGACTCGATTGGCCAGCGCTGTTGCATTTGGTCGAAGAGCAATTCGAATTGGTGTTCGGCCATCCGCTGGAAGGCCTCGTACTCGATGGCCGCAATCTTTTGTCCCGCCTCGCTCTCGCGCACCACACCAGTAAAACAGACCACCGCCCCCATTCCGGTGGAGAGCGCGCGCCCTGAGAGCAACTGGTGTTCATCAACCGGCTCGTTAGTGATCTTTAGTTCCCGTTTCACTGCTTTGCAAAGGCCCGCATCGAAGGAAAGACGCTCTCCCAATCACCCTCCTTGCACCGGTGGGAAGAGCGAGACCTCGTCGCCTTCCTTTAAGACATAGCCGGGTTCCTGGTACTCGATTCCCACGGCGACCAGAGTCGATCTTTGCATCGGTTTCAATTGTGGAAAGCGCTTCCAGAGGGCTTGCAACAGCTCCTCCAGCTTGCTGTCCTCGGGCAGTTCCTGAGCTATTTCCGAACATCCCGCCAGCTCTTTAAAATAAGAATAAAAACTGACCTTTACGCGCATACGCTCCCGCTTCACGCGCCATTTGCTGCGCGCTTCGCAGTGCCTTGGGCATAAACGTGGGGGTGCAGGACCCCTACGAAAGGCAAGTTTCGGAATCGCTCGGCAAAATCCAGCCCATATCCCACAACGAAAAAATCCGGGACGTCGAATCCCACATAGTGCGCCTCGACCGTCCCGATGCGGCGCGCCGGCTTGTTCAGCAGCACGCAGACTCTGATCCGGCGCGGCTTGAGCGCGCGGAGTTTTCCCAGCACCCGGCGCATGGTCTTGCCCGTATCCAGGATGTCATCGACCAGCAGCACATCGCGCCCGCGCACATCCAGCCGCAGTTCCTTGGTGATGACCAGTTCGCCCGACTCTGTGCCTGCTCCATAACTGGAGATGCCGATGAAGTCCAGGCGCAGGGGCAAATCCAGGTAGCGGACCAGGTCCGCCAGAAACATTACCGTGCCGTTAAGCAAGGAAACCACCACCAACTCACGTCCCGCAAAGTCGCGCTGGATATGACGGGATAGCGTCCGCAACCGGCGTTGAATCTGCTCCGCCGAGATCAGGACCCGCTCGATTTCACCGCGCCAGCGGAGTGGAACGGCAGGCGCGTTCGAGTTTCGAGCGCTCGATGCCATGCCGGAGAGGATTCTTTTTGGCCGGTCCATTGTGATTGTTTTGCGACGATCCATTGGCGGCGGCATTTCTATCGCTTCGACTCTCGCATCAGCGCCTTGCGCATGCCGGCCAACTCCTTAAGCCGGGACGGCAGGACCTTGGGGTAAGACAATCCCAAGCCTTCGAGGGCATCCACAACCACCTCCGCCACCACCAGCCGCGTGAACCATTTATGGTCTGCGGGCACCACATACCATGGGGCCTTTGCCGTGGCCGTTCGCTGAATGGTTTCTTCGTAAGCCTTTTGATAATCTTTCCAGAGCTTGCGTTCCTCGACATCAGCTACGGAGAACTTCCACATCTTTTCGGGCTCGTCCAGCCGGCTCAACAGACGCCGGCACTGTTCCTCTTTCGAGAGATGCAGGAAAAACTTTCGCACGATGAAACCGTTGCGGTGCAGATGGCGCTCGAATGATTCGATGCTTTCAAAGCGCTCAGACCAGATGTCCTTTGTCACGCATTGGCGCGGGAGCCTTTGGCGGTCCAGCAGTTCGGGATGCGCTCGCACCACCAGGACTTCTTCGTAATACGACCGATTGAAAATGCCTATCCGGCCCCGCTCAGGCAGGCACTTGGCGGTGCGCCAGAGGAAATCATGGCTGAGTTCCTCATCGGATGGGACTTTGAACGAATAGACCTGGCAGCCCTGGGGATTGACGCCCGACATCACGTGTTTGATGGTGCCGTCTTTGCCGGCCGCATCCATGGCCTGAAAAATGAGAAGCAGACCCCATTGGTTCTGGGCGTAAAGCCTGGCCTGCAATTCGCTGAGCCTGGCCACGCCCTCTTCAAGCCATTCCTGCGCGTGCTCTTTGGATTTGAGCTTCCAGGTGTCACCGGGAGCTATTGCATCGAGCTTGAATTTCTTTCCATTATCAATCCGGTAGCGTTTGACCAATTCGCTCTTTTTCATGTTCGAGTTCCCTTTCTTCGCTGTGCGCTATAAATGGAATTGGCTCCTGTTTTGCAGGGCCTGGTGCAAGGCACTCTTAACCGCGTCGAGCCGGGCCGGCAATTCCAGCGGTTGATTTGCGTGCCGGCAGGGAAAATCCAGCGCCTTTTGATGGTACTGCACTTTCATCTCAACAAATTTCAACCCGTGCGCCGTGGAAATCACCACCACCCTCTGGGCCTTGTCGATCTTGCCCGCCTTCAGCAGCTTGAGCATCACGGCCAATGCCACACCCGTATGCGGGCAGTTGAACATCCCGGTGCGGTCACCCAGGGCGGCGGCATCGGCCAGCTCCTCTTCGGTGGCTTGTTCCACAATGCCGTCAAATTGTTTGAGCGTTCGCACGGCCTTTTGGAAACTGACTGGGTTGCCAATCTGAATGGCGCTCGCCAGGGTTTTTTGGGCCTGCACAGGTTCGAAGCTTTCGAAATGACGCAGGTATGCGCGATAGAGCGGATTGGCCCGCTCGGCCTGGGCGACGACGATGCGGGGCAGTTTGGCAATCAGGCCAAGGTCTTTCATCAACAGCAGCCCTCGGCCAAGCGCGGAGACGTTGCCCAGATTGCCGCCTGGGATGATGATCACGTCCGGCGCTTCCCAATCAAACTGCTGGGCTATCTCGATGCCGACGGTCTTTTGTCCCTCAACTCGCAGCGAGTTCATCGAGTTGGCCAGGTACAGGGTCGGGTCCTTGGTGATCTCCTGGACCAGCCGCATACACCCGTCAAAGTCTGTGTCGAGCGACAGCACCAGGGCATCATTGGACAGTGGCTGCACCAATTGAGCGATGGAAATTTTGCCGCGAGGCAGGAGCACGATGGACGGGATGCCCGCCGCAGCGCAATAGGTGGCCAAAGCCGCCGAGGTATCGCCTGTCGAGGCGCAAACGACTGCTTTTATAGGCGCGCCCTGGGCAATCATCTGTTTGACCTGGGAGACCAGGACTGTCATGCCCAGGTCTTTAAACGAACCGCTGTGGGTGTTCCCGCACAGCTTGATCCAAAGGTCCTTTAGCCCGATGACCTTCCCGAAACGCTCCGCCCAAAAAAGGTTCGTGCCCCCTTCGTACAGCGAGACGATGTTCTCGTGGTCGATTTCGGGCAGAATCCATTCCTTTTTGCCCCACACCCCCGAGCCGTAAGGCCACTCATTGCTCTTGTATCGCTCCTCGAAGAGCCTCTTCCAGTCGGCAGCGCTGCGGCCAGCCAGCGCTTCCCGGTCGTGCTCGACTTCCAGCAGTGAACCGCACCGCTCACACTGGTACACAATGGCATTTAGCGGGTAGGTCGCCCCGCATTGCCGGTTGATGCATTGGAACCAGGCGCGATTCGACATGTTACTCCCGCCTCGCCGGTGAAACCGGCCCCTTGCGGCTAATGACGAAGATAGCCAGGTCCGCATTGAGGTTCGGTTCGCTGAAGACTTCCGCCCCGGCTTCCGTGTCAAACGCGATTTGACGGTGAACTCGAATCTCTTTTGAGCGGCAAAAATCTTCAAAATCCGCAATGGTGAAGAAGCGAATGTTCGGGGTGTTATACCATTCGTTGTGCAAAACACCCGCGGATTTGGGCGACCGGCCCTCCTCCGCCAGCATGCGGCGGAGTCGATGATACCCGAAATTAGGGATGCTCACGATGCACTCACGGCCAACCCGGAGCATTTCTGTCAGGAGACCGTCCACATCGAACACAGCCTGCAGCGTTTGCGACAATATCACGCAGTCAAACTCATCCGTCCCGAACGCAGCCAGCCCTTTGTTCAGGTCGGCCTGGATGACGTCCAGCCCGCGCCCGATGCAGGTGAGAATCTTGCGTTCGTCCAGTTCGACTCCAACCAGCCGCCGGGGATTGCGCCGCTGCAGGCCGGCAAGCAATCCGCCTGACCCGCAGCCCAGGTCCAGCACGCTCGACCCGGAGGGCACCAACTCCAGGATGCGGTCGTAATCCAGCCGATGCTGGTGGAAGATGCTGGTGGGACCATGCAGCTCGTCTTTGATGGCCGCGTGAGAGTTGCCCTCTGGCGCCAGGTCATCCAGAAACGCCCGCATCATCCCGCCGTAAATCTCGATCTCGTCCGGCAAAAGGAAGGCGTCGTGCCCGCAACCGCTCTGGACATTGCAGTAGCTGACGGCCGCGCCGTTGGCGACCAGGGCATTGACGATGTCCCGTGACTGGGCAGGGGGAAACAGCCAGTCACTGGAAAAACTCAGCACCAAGCAGCGGCAGCGGGCTGGACGAAACGCGGCGGCCAGTTCGGCAGGTGTATTCCCCAGGTCGAACAGGTCCATCGCCAACGAAAGGGTCACGTAACTGTTGGCGTCGAAGCGCTCGACAAATTTCGCCCCTTGATAGCCCAAATAGGAACCTACGGAGAATTTCTTCTCGAATTCGATCGCCACGTCCCGCGGGTGCAGACGGTCCGCCTCGAATTTCTCGCGCATGGCCTCCGGAGACAAGTAGGTGATGTGGCCTATCATCCGAGCCAGCGCCAGGCCCACCGACGGCCCGTTGGATTTTCCATAGTATTGGCCGCCGTCGAAGTGCGGGTCGCGCAGAATCGCGTTGCGCCCCACAATATCGAACGCCAGGGCCTGGCTGGTCAGGCGCGGCGAGGTTGCCAGGGCAATGACGCCGCGCAGGCGGTCTGGGAAACGGGTCGCCCAGGTCAGCGCCTGGTGTCCCCCCAGGGAGCCCCCGACAACCGCGCGGAGTTGGCGAATACCCAGAGAATCAATCAGCCGGCGCTGGACCTCCACCATATCGGCCACGGTGACGGTCGGGAAATCGCGCCCATAAGGCTTGCCCGTAATCGGATTGGCGCTGCCCGGCCCCGTGGTTCCGCGGCAGCCGCCCAACAGGTTGGGGCACACCACGAAAAACCTGTCCGTATCAATCGCTTTCCCAGGACCGACTGCAATGTCCCACCATCCGGGATCGTCCTGGTCGCTGTGCCTGGCCACATGGGAATCGCCGCTGATGGCGTGGCAGACCAATACGGCATTATCCCGAGCCGCATTGAGCCGACCATATGTCTCATAGGCGATTTCCAGGCTCGGCAAATGGCCGCCAAGTTCCATCTCCAGCGGCTCATCCAATTTCAGCGATTGGACGTAGCGCAGAGGCTTGGAGTGCCGGACACTGTCGCTGCTCTCAAAGGCGGTTGCGTTCACAACAGACCTGCTTTCTACGCATTTAGGCTACCCAATGCGAGCTAATTTCCCAGTCAATCCGTGATCACGTGAAGGGCGACGATGGCCAGTATGCCTCCGGCCATCAGCGTTGCCCCGGTGATGAGCAGCATCGCCAGGTGTGAACGGACAGCGGCAAGCGCCTCCAGGCTGGCCTGCCGCAGTTCCGCATCGCCACGCCAGTTGCGCAACACCGTAGCACAGCCAATGACCAATGCTGCAAAGGGCAGCGCGATGAGCAAGATGTCGAGGCCAAGAAACCTGCGGGCGCTGAACCACTCGACCAGGCGCAGGGCCGTGTGCGCCGGTTCGTACTGCGTCGGCTGAATGTCCCGCACGAACAGCGCGGTCATGAACAGCGTAGCGGGCAAGACGAGGAGCACCTCCGCGGTGGCGATGGCGCGTTTGACGATATTCATATTTACTTTGTAATACAAAGCAAATCCCCTGTCAAGAGCACCAGGAAAACCCAAAACCTCTTTCCAATTAATCCTTCAATCTGTTCGATTCCTGAATCGCTGACGCGGCGGTGGCCGGCGTGATGGGCCGTGGACGCGGAAGCTCTTCTGGAGGCAGGACGTTGCAACGCGCGGCCCAGGCGTCATAGAGCGCGGACATTTCCTCCACTTTGCCGGTATGGCTCGAAGCCACGTTGTTCAGCTCGGTCCGGTCTGTTTGTGTATCGTAGAGTTCCCATTTTTGCCTATGGAGCGCCACCAACTTCCATTGCCCCAGCCGGACCGCCCGGTTGCCTTCGTGTTCCCAGAAAATCGGAGCCGGATGCTCGCGTTCGCGGCCCTCGAAAATGGGCATGAGGCTGGCGCCTTCCAAGAGGAGAACCGGTTGGCCGTTGTACATTTTCGGGTGCGTGGCCCCGGCGACCTCCACCAGGGTGGCCATGATGTCGGTGACATGGCCAATTTGGCGCGACATCACGCTCCCCTTTTGAATGCGAGCCGGCCAGCGGACTATCAATGGCGTTGAAATGCCCCCTTCCTGCGTAAAATGCTTATACAGCAGGAAGGGTGTATCGCTGACGTTCGCCCAGGGAATGCCATAGCTTTGCCAGACATCCTCGGGCCCTGCCAATACGGTGTGATCGCGATTGCCCACTTTGACCCTCTGCCCCGACCGGGTGCGGCTGGGAACATCATACCACTCGGGCTGAATCACCTCCGCGCAGGCGCCATTATCTGAAAAGAAGATGACTAGCGTGTTCTGCTCGATGCCCTGTTCCTTTAGCGCCTTGAGAATGCGCCCGACTCCCTGGTCCAACCGCTCGACCATTGCCGCATAAGTCGCCATCCGGTTAGCTTCCCATTCTTTGTCCCGCACCTGGGTCCACGCCGGCACTCGTGGGTCCCTGGGTGATAATCCCCAGCGCTGGTCTATGATGCCCAGTGCGAGCTGGCGCTGGTAGCGGTTTGTGCGAATGACATCCCACCCTGCCAGGTAGCGCTCCCGATACTTTGCAATGTCCGCTTCCGGCGCTTGCAAAGGCCAATGCGGCGCAGTGAAGGCGGCATAGAGAAAAAACGGTTTGTCCTTGCCGGCGTACTTTTCGATGTCGGCAACTGCATGTTCAGCGATGGCGTCGGTATAATAGAAGCGCTTTTTCTGGGGCCGGGTGGGTGTGTTATTCTGCGTCAGCGAAAAGGGATCGTAATAGCTGCTCACGCCATGGATCGTGCCATAGTACTTCTCGAATCCCCGCTGAAGCGGCCAGTCATGTTTATCATCCCAAAACGGGACATTCGACTGGTAGTTTAGTTGCTTCTTTCCGTCGAAATAGATGTGGCACAGATGCCATTTGCCCACCATCAGCGTGTGGTAGTTCGCCCGGCGCAGCTCTTCGGCGATGGTGAGACAATTGGTCCCAAGCTCGCCACGATAGCCAGGAACGCCACGGTCCTCCATCATCCCGCCCATTCCCGCTTGCTGTGGATACAACCCGGTCAGCAGGGACGCCCGCGATGGACAACACCGCGGCGTCGTATAGAACTCGGTCATTTTTAGCCCTTGCGCCGCCAAGCGGTCCAGGTTGGGGGTCGATATCTCGGAACCGAAACAGCCCAAATCGGAATAACCCAAATCATCAGCCAAAATCAGAACAATATTCGGACGAGGCGCCTGCGTTGCAGCAGTGCCTGATTTCAACTCCGCGCCCAGCATGGCGCCTGCGATTAGGAGGCGCATCCACTGCCAGAGCAAAGCCGCCCGCAAATCCTGTTTCATAGATGTCCCAGGCTACCCCTCGGGCGCCGTTCTCGCAATCCCGCTCGGTCAAGCAAATCAACTCAAGGCGGAAAACCCGCGAGGCGTGGATTACGCCGTGACCACGTGAGGCGCGCGATGTGCCGGCGGAACGTCACATTCCCGCAGAATGGGTGGAGCGGACGGTGCGCGAACCAGAGTTGAAACTGTCAGACCCGACCGACGCCACGGTGGGGCGGCGTTATCGCAAAATACCAGAGCACGGCAACCGTCCGGTAGCGTTAAGATCTGCCAGGTAGATTATCGACCAGACCCATAAATATGGTAGGGTGCGCTTGTGAAGACAACCATTGAAATTCCAGGCACGACGCTCCGACGCGCCAAGAGCGTTGCCGCCTCACGCGGTATCAACCTCAAACAGTTCTTCACCGAGGCCCTCGATGACAAGCTCAAGACTGCCGGAACGCCCTCCGCGCCGCCGGCCTGGATGAAATTGGCAGGCGCCTTCGGCAAGACCGCATCTGACCGCGCCGAGACTCGTCGCATCCAACAGCGGATTGACGAGGAGTTCGAGGTTTTGGAACCCGAGGACACGCTGTGATCCTGGACACGAACGCGATCACGGCTTTCGCTGAAGGCAACCTGTCGGCTCGAGAAAAGATCGCCACCGGCCCAGGGCCGCATCTTCCTGTGATTGTCATTGGCGAGTATCGGTTTGGCCTGCTGGAGGGTCGCGACCGTCCACGCCGCCTAGCTTGGTCGGAGCAACTGACCCGGCACGGACGGTGCTTGAAATCTCCCTGGACACCGCTGCCGCTTACGCCGAAATTCGGCAAACCTTGAAGGAGCGCGCCAGTCCCATCTTTTCCAACGATGTCTGGATTGCCGCCCTGGCCCGGCACCACAATTTATCCATCCTGAGCGCCGATCCCCACTTCGACAGCGTCCCTGGCATCCGCCGGATCAGTTGGTGACGAAAACGAGAATGCGCGTCTGACCAATGCCGCAACGGCTGGGCGCCGAGCGGCGACAAAGGCCCGGCGCGCGGTCCCATCAGATATCGATCACCAGGCCACCGCCATCGTGGCAGTCTGAATCCCGCGGAAGACGGCGGCGCTTGAAATGGATTCGGGAGCCTCCTGTGCGGTGGTGCCGATGGAGGGGGTCGAACCCACACATCCTTACGGATACCAGATTTTGAGTCTAGCGCGTCTGCCAATTCCGCCACATCGGCTTGCCCTTACCGGGCGCTGAAACATACAAGAGCCCCCTAGCCCGGCGCAAGTGGCCAATTTGCGATTGCCCGGCTAAGATAAACGGAGTTTCGGCCCCGGCAAGGGGCGAGCATTCAGGATTAACCATTAAACTATTAGACAGAAGCCAAGCCTGAAAAATATTATCAGAATCTATGTTTCTGCTTCCATTTTTCCGCCTTCCCTTTATGCAGTCTCGGCTGTGGCGCGGCGGCGCCGGAGGGCGGGCCATTGCGGGCGCCAGCGGGCGAACCAGCGGCGGATGTGTTCGAATAAGAGATAAACCACGGGTGTTGTGAAGAGCGTGAGCGCCTGGGAAACGATTAGGCCGCCGACGATGGCGATGCCCAGAGGTTTGCGCAATTCCGAGCCGGCGCCGAGTCCGATGGCCAGCGGCACAGCGCCAAACAAGGCAGCCATTGTCGTCATCATGATGGGGCGAAAGCGAATGATGCAGGCCTGGTAAATGGCCTCCTCCGGCGAGGCGCCGTCGTTGCGCTCGGCTTCGAGGGCGAAATCGATCATCAGGATGGCGTTTTTCTTCACAATGCCGATAAGCAGGATGATGCCGATGAAAGAGACCAGAGACAGTTCGAGGTGTGTTGCCAGCAAGGCCAGCAGCGCCCCCACGCCAGCAGAAGGCAGCGTCGAGAGGATGGTGATGGGATGGATGAGGCTCTCGTAAAGCATCCCCAGGACGACATACACCGCAATCAAGGCGGCCAGCGCCAGGACCGGCGTGCTCGCCATCGATGCCTGGAATACCTGCGCCGTCCCTTGAAAGCTGCCTTGCACCACCGAGGGTATGTGGAGGCTCTCCACCACGCGCTGCACGGCTTCCGTCGCCGCGCCCAACGAGGCGCCGAGGGCCAGGTTGAATGAAAGGGTGACTGCCGGGAATTGACCCTGGTGATTCACCGAGAGGTAGGTGTTGCCCGTCTCAAATTTGGCTACGGCCGATAAAGGGACGAGCAGGCCCGTGGAGGATTTGACAAAGATTTGTTGGAGAGACTCAGGGTCGAGAAGAAAGCGCGGTTCAGCTTCCAAAACCACAAAATGCTGGTTGTATCGTTTATACATTGTCGAGACCTGGCGCTGCCCGAAGGCGTCATAGAGAGTGTTGTCGATAGCGGCCAGTGAGATACCCAGGCGCGCGGCGGCATCGCGATCGACCACCACGTTGGACTGCAATCCGCCCGTGAGTTGGTCGCTGGTCACGTCGCGCAACAAGGGTTCCTGGCGCAATTTATCCAGGAGCACCGCCGACCAGTGTTTGAGTTCGTCCAGGTCGCTCGATTGGAGGGCGTACTGATATTGGGCCTTGCTCATGCGTCCTCCGACCCGGATGTCCTGACTGGCCTGCATATAAAGCGTGATGCCTGGCAGAACCGACAGCTTGCGGCGCAAGCGGTTAATCACCTGGTCCGCCGTGACATTGCGTTGTTCGACTGGTTTGAGGGTAATGAACATGCGGCCATTATTGACGACCGAGTTGCCGCTGCCGCTGAGGAACGAGCCAATCGACTCGACTGCCGGGTCAGCCATGACAATCGAAAGAGCCTGCTGGTGAAGCTTCTTCATCGCTTTGAACGAGATGTCCTGGGCCGCCTCGGTCGTGCCCATCAGCCCGCCGGTGTCCTGCTGTGGAAAGAAGCCCTTGGGAATAAACAAGTACAGCACGACAGTTGTGGCCATGGTCACGAAGAACACCACCAGCATAAATGCCTGATAGCGCAGGACCCAACGCAACGCGGATTCGTACCCGCCCAGCATCCACTTAAACCCGCGCTCGGCGGAGCGATAGAACATGCCCGGGGGTCCGTATGTGGCCTCGGCGCGCAAGAAGCGCGAGCACATCATCGGGGTAAGGGTCAGAGAAAGCACACCGGAGATCAGGACGGCGATGCTCAACGTCACGGCAAATTCGTGAAACAAACGGCCAATCAACCCGCTCATGAACAGCAACGGAATAAACACAGCCACCAACGAGGTGGTCATCGAAACGATGGTGAAGCCGATTTGTCTGGCTCCTTTGAGGGCCGCGGGAAATGCCGCTTCGCCGTGCTCGATATGGCGATAGATGTTTTCAATAACGACGATGGCGTCATCGACAACGAACCCGACGGAAATGGTGATCGCCATTAAGGAGAGATTATCCAGGGTATAATGGCAGAAGTACATCCCGGCAAACGTCCCTGCCAATGCGAGCGGGACGGTGATACTGGCGATGAAGGTGGGCCAGAAGCGCCGCAAGAACAGGAAAATGACCATCACGACCAGGGCGATGCTCAGCATCAGGGAAAACTGGACTTCCTTAACCGAGGACTCGATGGTGCGCGTCCGATCGCTAATGGCAGTGAGCCTGACTGCCGGCGGCAACCATTCCGCCAGGTGAGGCAGCTCTGTTTTGATGCGTTGCACCGTCTCGAGTACATTCGCGTCGGCCTGTTTAAAGATGATGACCAGGACGGCGACATTGGTGCCGGACCACCCGGCTTGGAGGGTGTTCTCCAGGCCGTCAAAGGCCTGGCCAACGGCGGAGAGTTTGACAGGGCCCTTCGGCTTTTCGGCCAGCACGAGCCGCTGGTAATCGCGCGCCACCAGGAGTTGATCGTTACTGTCCAGAGTGTAGGCCAGGCCGTTTCCTTCCAGACTGCCCTTGGGTTCATCCACATTGACCTGTCCGAGCAGGGCGCGGACGTCTTCCAGGCTCAGCCCGGCCGAGGCCAGGACGGCGGGGTTGACCTGGACGCGAATGGCATTTTTGGCCGCACCGCTGATATAGACCTGGCTGACGCCTTCGACCTGGCTGAGGCGTTGGGCGATGATGGTGTCGCCATAATCGTAGATTTGTGTAGGCGGCAAGGTTTGAGAAGTCATGGCCAGGATCATGACCGGGGCATCGGCGGGATTGACCTTTCGGTAGGTGGGAGGGGCGGGCAGGTTGATGGGCAGGTCGCCTGCGGCGGCATTGATGGCCGCTTGCACATCCCGCGCCGCGCCATCGACGTTGCGATCCAAATTGAACTGGATAGTGATGCCCGCCCCGCCCAGGGTGCTGACGGAGGTGATTTCGGAGACGCCGGAGATTTGGCCCAGGCGTTTTTCAAGCGGGGCGGCGACCGTCGAGGCGACCGTCGCAGGGTCGGCCCCCGGCAGCGAGGCCGAAACACTGATCATCGGGAAATCCACGCGCGGGATGGGGGCGACCGGAAGGAAATGATAGGCGATGATTCCGGCCAGGAACAGTCCCGCCGCCAGCAACGACGTGCCGACTGGCCGGCGGATGAATGGCTCAGAAACGCTCACGGCTCAGGTCTCAGGCGAAGGCAGGCCCGCAGGCTCTGCCAAGTGTGCTGCCTGACGCCAGCGCCGGAACCAGGCGCCGAGCCGGTCGAGGTACAGATACACCACCGGGGTTGTATAGAGAGTGATGAACTGCGAGAGCAACAGGCCGCCGACAATGGCGATGCCCATGGGCCGTCGCAACTCGGAGCCTTCGCCGTGCTGCAACGCCAGGGGCAATGCGC
Source organism: Verrucomicrobiia bacterium (assembly GCA_035946615.1). Classification (NCBI taxonomy): domain Bacteria; kingdom Pseudomonadati; phylum Verrucomicrobiota; class Verrucomicrobiia; species Verrucomicrobiia bacterium. Next base: position 35,365 of record DASYZB010000087.1, on the reverse strand, counting down.
CCAGCAGCGCGGCCATGGTGGTCATCATGATGGGACGAAAGCGCAGCAAGGCAGCTTGGTAGATCGAGCGTTCGGGAGGCAAACCCTCGTTGCGCTCGGCATCGAGCGCGAAATCAATCATCATGATGGCGTTCTTCTGCACGATGCCAATCAGCAGCACGATGCCGATGAGCGAGATAAGGGAAAGGTCCTGGCCGGTCAACATCAGCGCCAGCAGGGCGCCCACCCCGGCCGAGGGCAGGCTCGAGAGAATCGTGATGGGGTGAATGTAGCTTTCATAGAGGACCCCCAGGACAATGTAGATGACAATAATGGCCGCCAGAATCAGGAACGGTTCGCTTTTAAGCGAAGAGCGGAACTCGGCGGCGCTGCCGGAAAAGGTGGTCACAACAGTTTCGGGCAGGCCGATGCCCTTTTCGGCAGTTTGAATGGCCTCAACGGCGGTGCCCAATGAGGAGCCGGACGCCAGGTTGAAGGAGAGGGTGACAGCGGGGAACTGGCCCTGATGCACGACGGTCAGCGGGGCAATCCCGGTCTCGACGTGGGCAAAGGTGCTCAGTGGGACAACCTGGCCTGTGGATGAGCGGACGTAGATTCGCTGGAGCGTTTCGGGCGTCATTTGAAACGCAGGGTCGGCTTCGAGTATGACCCGATATTGCGTGAGCTGGGTAAAGATAGTCGAGACCTGGCGCTGCCCGAAGGCGTCATAGAGGGTATCATCGATGGCCTGAGGCAGGATATTCAGGCGGGAGGCCCGCTCCCGGTCCACAACGACGCTGGCCGTCAGGCCGCCCGGCTCTTCATCGCTGGCCACATCGGTCAGTTGGGGCAGTTGGCGCAAACGCTCCAGGAGCCGCCCTGCCCATTGGGACAACTCGGCCTCGTCGGCGTCCTGGAGGGTGTACTGATATTGGGTGCGGCTGACGCGGCTATCGATTTGCACATCCTGGACGGCCTGCATGAACAGTGAGATGCCTTCCACACCGGCGGTTGCCTTGCGCAGCCGTGCGATGATGTCCCTGGCGCTGGCCGTTCGCTGACGAAGCGGTTTAAGGCCAATATACAAACGGCCTGTGTTCATCGTCGGGTTGACAGTCCCGCCGCCGACAAACGAAGCTATCTTCGCCACATCGGGGTCGTGGGCGACTACCTCCGCCAAGCGCCGCTGCCGTTCGACCATGCCCTTGAAGGAAATGGTTTGTGGCGCGTCCGTAATGCCCAGGATTAGACCGGTGTCCTGCTCGGGCAACAACCCCTTCGGCGCCAGAACATAAAGCCAAATGGTCGCCACCAAGGTCACGGCCGCAACGCCCAGGACAAAAAGTTGATGTGCCAGAACCCATTGCAGCCCGCGTTCATAGGCGTCCAGCATTCCTTTGAAGAACCGTTCGGAGGCCAGGAACAGGCGGCCATGTTTCTGCTTATCTTCCGGCTGGAGCAGGCGCGCGCACATCATCGGGGTGAGGGTTAGCGAGACAATGGCCGAGACCATCACGGCGATGCTCAGAGTGATGGCAAATTCGCGGAAAAGCCGCCCTACAATGCCGGTCATGAAAATCAGCGGGATAAAGACCGCCACCAGTGAAAAGCTCAGCGATACCACCGTGAAGCCGATCTGTTTGGAGCCTTTCAGGGCGGCTTGCAAGGGCGGTTCGCCCGCTTCGATGAACCGGACAATGTTCTCGATCATGACGATGGCGTCGTCCACGACAAAGCCGGTCGAGATCGTCAGGGCCATCAGCGAGAGGTTATCCAGGGTGAAGCCGATGAGTTTCATGAGGCCGAAGGTGCCGATAACCGCCAGCGGGAGGGCAATGCTGGGGATAACGGTGGCCCAAAGTTTGCGCAGGAAGACGAAGATGACCATCACAACCAGGGCCACTGTGAGCACCAACGTGAGTTGCACGTCGCGGACCGATGCCCGGATGGTTTCGGTGCGGTCGGTTAGGATGGAGATGGTGACCGAGGGGGGGATAGCCGCGCGCAACCTCGGCAGGAGAGCTTTTACTCGATCGGCTGTCTCGATGATGTTGGCCCCCGGCTGGCGCTGAATGTCCAGGATGACGGCGGGCCCTTGGCCGACCCAGCCTGCAAGCCGCACGTTTTCCACGTTATCGACGACTTGGCCCACATCGCGCAACCGGACAGGAGAGCCGTTCCGGTAAGCGACGATGACATCGCCAAATTGCGCGGCAGAGAAGATTTGGTCATTAACGCCAATCGCATAAGAGAGCCGCTGGCCATCAAAGGAGCCTTTGGGGGCGTTGATGTTGTTCTGCATCAGGCCGGTCCGGACGTCCTCGAAACCAAGGCCCAGGGCGGCAAGGGCGGGGGGATTGACGCGAACACGAACGGCGGGCTTTTGATTGCCTTCAATCGTAACTAGGCCCACCCCGGTCACCTCGCTGAGTTTCTGCGCCAGGACGGTGTCCGCAAGGTCGTTAACCTTCTCGAGCGGCAAGGTATCCGATGTAATGGCCAGTGTTAAGATGGGGGTGTCGGCGGGGTTGACTTTGCTGTAGGTGGGCGGGTTTGGCATCCGGGGCAGGACGCCATTGGCCGCGTTCATGGCGGCCTGCACATCTTGCGCTGCCGCATCGATGTTGCGGTCGAGATTAAACTGGAGCGTGATGCTCGAATTGCCGAACGAGCTAATGGATGTCATCTGGGAAAGCCCGCTGATTTGCCCAAACTGCCGTTCCAACGGGGTGGTGACCGATGAGGCCATGACATCCGGTCCGGCGCCGGGGTACTGGGCTGTCACCTGTATCGTTGGGAAATCGACGGGTGGCAATGCGGAGACCGGCAGGAGGAAATATCCCAGCAAACCCATCAGAACGACGCCGGCCATCAAAAGGGAAGTGGCGATGGGCCGGCGGATGAATGGCTCGGAGATGTTCAAGAGCGGGAGTCTTAACGCGTGACAGGGTCCAGCAAGGGCTTTTTGCCGGCCTGCTCCCCGCGCTGTCCAGAGGCCTGCTCGGCGGCGTCTGCCTTTTGTTGCGGGCTTTGGGGACGCGGCCTGGCGTCCTGGCCGGGCAATTTAACCTTCGAGCCGGGTTGCAGCTTGTACTGGCCGTCCACCACCACCATCTCGCCAGCCTGGAGGCCCTCATCGATCAGCGCCATGTTTTGGCCGATGCGTCCCACCTTGATCGGACGCACTTGGGCAAGGCCATTGCTGATGACGAAAGCAAACGTGCCATCTGGCCCGCGCTGGACGACCGAGGCGGGCACCACCAGCCCCCCCTTGCGGACCTCGATCAGGAGACGGACATTGACGAACTGGCCTGGCCACAGGCTTAAACCGGTATTGGGAAAAGTCGCTTTGAGGCGGATCGTGCCGGTGGTGGTATCGATTTGGTTATCGATAACAGCCAGGGTCCCTTGCGCGAGCGTGTTGGTATTGTCCCGGTCCATCGCCAGCACCTGGAGGCCCTCGCCTTTCAACGCGTGTTCCTGGATTTCGGATAGATACTGTTCCGGCAACGTGAAGACGACGGAGATTGGACGTAGCTGGGTGATGACGACCAGCCCATTAGAATCGGTTGCATGGACGATGTTGCCCTGGTCCACCTGCCGAATACCGGTTCGCCCGTCCAGGGGCGAGGTAATCCGGGTGTAATCGAGTTGCACCTTTGCATTGTCAATAGCCGCCTGATCCCCGTTGACGGTGGCGACGAGCTGATCGACCAGGGCTGATTGGGTGTCATAATCCTGTTGGGCAAGGATTTTGCTTTCCAGCAATTGGGCGTCGCGGTTGAGGGTCAGCTTTGCCACGGCCAACTGCGCTGCGTCCTGCGCTTTTTTGGCGACATCCTGGTCGAGCATTGCCTGGAAGGGGGCCGGATCGATTTGCGCCAGCATATCGCCAATATGGACATCCTGCCCCTCGGTAAAGGCTATCTTCTGCACCTGGCCATCCACCCGGCTGCGGATCGTGACGGTGTTGAATGCCTGGACGGTGCCCAGGCCATCGAGATAGATCGGCACATCTTTGGTTTCCACCGTCCCCGGGATGATGGGGACAGGGAAGTTGCCCGTGGAAGCCCGGCCTCCGGGGCCGGGCGCGGCCCCAGCCTCAGGATTTCTCGAACGCTTTGTCCAAAACCAGCCCAAAACGGCTACCCCAATGATGATGCCTAAGAGTGTAATGACGCCCCAGCCGCGCCGAATGTTGGGCCCCGGAGCCGGGCCTGGAGTGCCGGTTCCGCCATGTCCCTGGGGCGGAGCGGGGTTTCCAGATTGGTCTTGGTTCGCCATGAAGTTATTCAGTCGCAACAGAGTATCTGATTGGAGGTTGCGGGCAATGGCTTTATTCATTGAGACTGAATGGGATTTTAGATTTTTGAATTGCGGTGTTTGATTAGGGGATTGGCGGCTAACCCAAATCACGGTCACGAACACCTGCTCACGCCAAATAACGCTTAGGCCGGGAAATCACATGGGATGACCTGCCGACCATGGCGCCGATACACCCTGAAGTCCTTCCGATCTATCGTCCATACTTTGCAAGAATCGCTCAACTCGGTCATACATACGAGGCAAGCGTCAGCCAATTGCATCTGGCGATCGGCATACTTATCGAGCAGTTCCAGCACGCGAGGGATATGAGAAGCGAGGTCGAAATCCAGCGCCAGATCACCCCGAGCCACAAGCCTGATGCCCAAGCGGGCGTCCTCTGTGAGGAAAGCCAGTTCATCGAGCACGGCTTCACAGGTGGCAAAAGGAGCGTGGGCGACGAATTCGCGGCTTCCCCACTGGTGGAACGGGTCTCGCCTGTCCAGCGCCGCAAGCAGCAGACCGGTATCAGCGATGCGCTTCATGACGCTGCTTCAATTTCTGCCGAATGATACGCCGCATGTTTTCGTTGGTTGCTGGCCCAACACCAAGAGCAAGGCATCCGATGAGGTCCGTCGAGGCGAATTTATGCCGGTCCGGGTTCTGCGGCCCCTGCAGAGCTTGATCAATGAGTTCCCTTAAGTATCCAGACCGGTCACGGCCCGACTGAGCGGCTTTCTGATCGAGCTTCGCCAGTTTGGCCGGCGAAATTCGAAGTGTTAGAATATGCGACATACGCTAGTGTATTACGCAAAATGAGTTTTGGCAAGAATTGTTTGCGGCATTTACGGGGAGGGCCGTGGGACGGACTACACACCGAGGGCCCCCTCTCCCCTCCCGCTGCGACGGCGCGACAGCGCGGCGAGTCGGAATGGGAGAGGGGGAAGCATTGCCATCAATCTCGGCGCCTATTGACCCCCTCGGGGCCTCGGTCCCGGTCCACGGCGGTTTTATCGAATCGGAACCGACGCAGTGAACTTCAGTAGCGATCGTAAAAGCTATTTGCGGTCGGGTAGCCGTTGTCCCATGTCAAACCAGAGGCTGTTACGGAAGTGACAACTGTATGGTAGGTGCCTCGATGGGCATTGGTGAGTTGCAACGTAACCTGACCATTGGACCCGGTGCTCGCAGTGCCGCTCGCATAGGGCGAGCCGTTCAGATCAAGCGTGATCGACACTGAGGCGCCCGACACCGGATTGCCGGTACTATCGACCACTGTTAACGTGATGTTCAGATTGGAGTTGCGCCGTCCGGAGGTCGAATAGCTAATGGAACTAACCGTCATGGTAGTTGGCGTGTTGGCAACTGCCAGAGTCGCCGATGCCTGGTGAGTGAGCGAAGGCGTAGTCGAGGTCCCGGTGACACTGAAGCCATAGGAGCCTACGGAAGTGCCCGGGGCCACCGTGAGTGTCAGAGTCGTCGCTACGGTGGCAGTGGCATCGACCTGGGTAGCCGTCCACGACGGTGTGACGCCCGACGGCATGGAAGCTAAAGAAAGGTCCACCGTACCGCTAAAGCCGCTGAGAGGCGTGACGGTGACGGTGTAATTGGTCTGACCGCCGGTGGCGGAAACCGTGGCGGAGGAGGGAGTGATTGAAAGGCTGAAGTCAGGCGTGGGCGGCGCCGCGCCCCACGTGGCCAAGGCCGGCACGAGGCTGCCGGCCAGGGGGGAACCGACACCCGTCACGAGGTCGTAGCCGAAAATGCCCTGGTCGTCAGGGTCGCCACCATTGTTGCCTGAGGTGACGTCGTGGAAGTAATTCGGATTGATTGTGTAAAGGCCGTTGACCTGGCCATTATTCGCGATGCTGTAGATGGCCTGGCCGGGTGTCGGCAGGCCCGCGCCACGCTGTTCATTAGCCAGTGCGACCAACGCGGCCCACTGGGGCGCGCCGACGCTGGTGCCACCGAATTCATACCACCCTCCATGGTACCGAACATAAACCCCATAGTTGGGGTCGGCCAGGTAACTCACATCCGGCACGCCGCGAAGGTTGCCCAGGTAGCTGCTCCAGCCGGTTTGCCAGGAAGGGAGCGGTTCGATTGTGCTGATGCCCCCGCCGCTGCTGGCCCAGGCGGATTCGGAGCCGTAAGTACCGTCCGAGTTGATGACGAGCGTTGTTCCGCCGACCCCGATCACGTTGGGCGAGGCGGCAGGCCATTCCACACCGGTGCTCTCACCGCTATCACCTGCCGACGCAACGTAGGTGACGGCATTTGAAGTGAAATAAGCATCCGAAGAAGTCTCGCCCGAGGATTCTCCGCCACCCCAACTCATGGAAACGACGGTTGCCCCGTTCTGCACCGCGACCTGGGCCGCCTGGAGCAGGTAAGCCGTGCTGTTGTTGTAGGCCTCGACCAGCAAAATCTTGGCGCCGGGGGCTATGGCATGGGCCCATTCGACATCCAGCGACTCTTCCTGTTGCCAGCCCGTGTTGGCCGAAGGTTTGGCCCCTTGCGCGTAAATAATTTGAACGGTGGTCGGCGGGAGTCCGAACTGATTGCAGAAATAGTTCAGGTCGTTCTGAATATTCGCGCTGTCATCGTAGGCATCAACGATCCCAATGACCTGGCCGGTGCCGTCGAATCCGCTCGCGTACACCTGGTTGAAGCCGTAGGCGCTGCTGACTTGCTTCGGCGTGTAAGGCGGCGCGGCCGTGCCGGTGGAACTGTTGGGCCGGGCCTGGGGATTCAAGTTCATCCAAAGCGGTGGCCGCGCGGTGCCCCGCGCCGGCGGGCCAAAAACGCGCACCGGCTGAGCGGTGGCAGCGGCGGTGAGGATGAGAAAACTGCCCGCAATGGGCGCAAGGGTGGCCAGGATTCTTGTGTTCATAATACGCGACAACGTGTTTAGCACGATGAATTCAAAGGCTTAGACTATCGAATACACAATCTCCTGGTTCTGGTCAACCTGCTTTTATGCGGGGTTATGCGGAAAGAGGTATCCGGGGTTTCCCGGACAACTCGGGACGGATGAGGAAGCCAGGCAGAGTCCCGATGGGAAACACGTACGTTTCACAGACTCCAGTCAAGCCGTGGCTTCTCCTCTCCGCGAGCCCAGATGTGGTTCCAACGCTTCCCGTGGAAAGCTGCTCGTGTCTGAAAGGCATCGCAGGTCAGCCGCCTCCTGGGACGCCTTGGGGGCGGGTTGCCTTTCTTTCTAGCCTCGCGCTGTGTGACCTGCTAGGATGGTGTATTCACGTGAAGCTGGCTACGGTTGCATCATTGGTTCTGGTTGGCGAGGCAGTGCTCGCCTCCAACACGGATGTCACTTTTAATAAGGATATCGCTCCGATTGTGTTCGCGCATTGTTCGATCTGCCATCGGCCAGGTGAATCGGGACCCTTTGCGCTCTTGAGCTTTCGTGATGTCGAGAAGCGGGCGAGGCAAATCGCGCAGGTGACCCGGAGCCGTTACATGCCTCCGTGGCTGCCAGCCGGCGCGAGGGGAGAATTTGTGGGAGACCGCCGGCTAACCGGGGAGCAGGTCGAATTGTTTGCGCGCTGGTTCCAAGCCGGTGCGCCGGAGGGCGCGCCGTCGCAGCTACCGCCGCTTCCTCGATTTGTGGGAGGTTGGCAATTGGGCAAGCCCGATTTGGTTGTCCGGATGCCGCGCCCATTCACGCTTGCCGCCGATGGGCGCGACGTTTACCGAAACTTTGTTATCCCAGTTCCCCTCAAGGTTCCCCGGTATGTGCGCGCGGTCGAGTTTCGTCCGGACAATCTTCGGATCGTTCACCATGCTTTTGTAAAAGTGGACACATCAGGGCAGGCGGGGAGCTTCGATGGCGCGGATGGCCAACCCGGGTTTGACGGAATGAATTTGCCCAACAGCGTCCGAACCCCTGATGGCTATTTTCTGGGCTATCAGCCGGGCAAGATGCCGTCCTCCGAGCCGCCAGGGTATGGCTGGACACTTAAGCCTGGCGAGGACCTGGTGGTGCAGGCGCATTTGAGGCCGACGGGAAAACCTGAGACGATCCAGGCGCAGGTCGGGCTCTTCTTCACAGATACGCCCCCCACCAATACAACCATGATCCTTGTCCTGACTTCGCTCAACATCGATATCCCTGCCGGCAATAACGCCTGGGTTTTGGAAGACCAATTCGTCCTGCCGGTCGATGTCGAGGTTCTTTCGGTTTTGCCCCATGCCCATTACCTTGGCAAACGACTCGAGGGCTTCGCGCGTCGAACCGACGGCAGCATTCAGCCGCTGCTGACTATCCCCGACTGGGACTTCAACTGGCAAGGCGACTATCGCTATGCCCATCCAGTGCATTTGCCCGCCGGGACAGAGCTTGGGATGCACTTTACCTATGACAATTCAACCGCGAACCCCAGAAACCCAAACCAGCCCCCCAAAGAGGTTCTCTACGGTCCGCAGACAACCGATGAAATGGGCGAGCTTTGGTTCCAAGTCCGGCTCAATAATCCGGGCGACGGCGCGCGGCTCAAGGAAGCTTACAACCAGAAAAACCAACAGCTCATTCGACGTTACGCCGAGTTTCGGCTGGCCCGCAACCCGCGCGATGCTCGCGCGCGCACCGAACTGGGTTTCGCACAATGGGCTGCCGGCCAAACGACCGAAGCCCTTGAGACCCTCAGAGAGGCCTGCGCCGACGACCCCAAGTACGACCAGCCTCATTATTACAGGGGAGTCATCTACCGCACCCAAAACCTCCTGACCCGCGCCCGCACTGAGCTGGAGGCGGCTATTCGCCTCAACCCAAGAAACGCGCGCGCTTTTGGCAACCTCGCTTTCTTGTTTCTGGACCTGGGCGACCTCGATCAGGCGGAGAAAAAAATCCGGCAGGCCCTTCTGCTGGACCCCACCGACGCTCTGGCGCGTGAAACCTTGCAGCGAATCGAGCGTCTTCGCGCCGCACCTGAGGCGGCCACCAAATGAGGCGAGCCTTTCCGCTTCTGGCTTTGGCCGCGCTTGGTTGCCTCTTCCCAGGCTGTTTGAACCGTCATAGTGTAATCTCGGTATGGCCTCGCCCGGCTGATCCGTTGTTGCCAACCAACCTGGTCGCCCGAGTCCTGATTTTCGTGAGCAATGATTGTCCGCTGGCCAATCGCTACTGCCCCACCATTTCGCATTTGCGCCAGCAGTACGCCCCACGGGGCGTGGCGTTTTGGCTCGTGCATTCTGACCCGGAGGAAACGGCGGACAGCATCCGGAGGCATGATCTCGAATACAAGTTGACTCTCCCTACGCTCCTGGACCCCCACCAGCTTTGGGCCCGCCGCGCCAGGACGGATACCGTGCCTTCGGCCGCCGTCTTTGGCATGAAGGGCGAGCTGCTGTATCATGGCCGAATCGACGACCGCTTCGCAGAGATCGGACGGGAACGGCCAGCGCCCACCCGCCATGACTTGGAGGAGGCCCTAAACGCGATACTGGCTCACCACTCGATCCAAGTGCGCGCGACCAAATCCATCGGCTGTTACATTCCCAATCTGCAATAACAGCGCTCTGGACGTGCTCCGCTTTTGACCCCGCTCATTTGAGCACCCAGTACGTACTTTGTTCAACTGGTCTCAGCCTGTCCAGAAGGTCTAAACTGACCGCCAAATGAAACAGCTCCCTATCATTGTATCCGCCGGGTGCTTGTGGCTGGCAGCGCCCTTCCTCGATGCGCAGCCGTTCCCGATTCCGCCAAAGAACAGCCCGAAGCTGGAGTGGTGGCGCGATTCGATGAAAACCCATGATGCGCGCATCGCCTGGTGGCGCGATGCCCGCTTCGGCATGTTCATCCATTGGGGTGTTTACTCTTCTTTGGGCAATGAATTCCACGGACGCAAAGGCGGCACTTATGCCGAGCACATCCAAAGGGTCTTGAAGATTCCTATCGCTGCGTATCGAAAAGAGGTCGCCGGGAACTTTAATCCAACGAATTTTAACGCCGAGGCCTGGGTTCGAGCGGCAAAAGACGCCGGCATGGGGTATATGATTATTACAGCAAAGCATCACGACGGTTTTGCCATGTGGCCTTCGGCAGTCAGCCCCTATAATATCACCAATTGCACTCCTTTTAAACGTGACCCCATGGCCGAATTGAGCGCGGCGTGCCGCAAATACGGCTTAAGGTTCGGCTTTTACTATTCTCAGGCATTTGATTGGAGTGACGAAAACGCCCCAGGCAACGATTGGGATTACCACAATCCCGGCGGCGATAAGCTGATTGGCGGGCGGCGCTGGTGGGAGACGACTCCCGAGTTCCTCCCGAAGGCCAGAAAGTACGTCGATCAAAAAGCCATTCCCCAATTGCAGGAATTGATAAGGCGCTACGACCCGGACATTCTCTGGTTCGACACCTCGAGCAAGCTGCCTGAATCGGAGAATCTGCGCATCATGCGAGCCGTGCGCGCAGCCAGCGCGCGTGTGGTGATTAATGGACGCCTGGTGCGCGGGTTGGGCGATTACTCCTCGACCGCCGATCGTCCGGCGGATTTCGCGCCCCACGAGGCCGATTGGGAGGGCATTCCCACCACCAACGAATCCTATGGCTGGAACCGCTTCGACCATTCACACAAGCCGCCTTCCCATTTCATCCGGCTGCTCGCCAAAGCCGCTGCGCGCGGCGGCAACATCCTGATGAATGTGGGGCCGATGGGTGATGGCCGGATGGACCCAAAAGACCTGGCGATTCTCGATGGGATTGGGGCATGGTGGAAGCTAAACGGTGAATCGATCCGCGGCACAACGCGCTCTCCACTGGCGGTGCAATCTTGGGGCGAATCGACCCTCAAGGGCAATACCCTTTACCTCCATGTCTTTGACTGGCCTGCGAGCGGCAAACTGGTTGTCGGCGGGTTAATGTCCGCCGTAAAAACCGCGCACGTACTCTCAGCCTCCCCCTGTGGCCCGCTTACCATCAGCCGGCTCAATCCCCTCGACCTCACCATCACAGGCCTTCCAGCGGCCCCGCCAGAGCAGGCCGATTCCGTCATTGCGCTGGAATGCACGGGCGAGATTCAATCTGACCCCAGGCGCCTCCTCCAACCGGCAATGGGCTCCGAAACCCTTCGCGTCTTCGACGCCGTGTTGCACGGAAAAGCTTTGAAGTTCGGCCCAGGCAAGACGCGGGACGCACACGTGACGGGCTGGACCAACCCGGGCGAATGCATTACCTGGCCCGCGCGCATAAATGAGCCTGCCGTCTATGAGGTCTCCGTGACCTACGATGCTCAGGAACAATCCGCCGGCAAATGGTTCACGGTGGAATTCGGGTCGCAGGTGCTCAAGGGGCAAATTACTCCCGGAGCAATTCAAACCACGGCATTGGGCCGGGTTTCACTCAAACCAGGCCGCGTCGAGATCAAACTTTCGACCCAGGAGAATAGCGAAGCCGAGTTGATGCAACCGCGATTGGTAATCCTGAAAACGCTCGGGCGATAGAAGGGTCTTCTCATTAGCAACCATGCCCGGCGTCTGCGTCTGAAGTCTGCTTGACATTCGGCCCAAAGGGCCTAACACTTCCCCGGTCAGCTTGTCTTTTCGAAATTGGATATTAAGCAAGGAAACACGATGAAACCGAAATTATCAAAATCGATGCGCTTGGTTGCAGCCGCAGGCTTCATGGGCCTTCTGCTCTCCGGATGTGCATGGCAAATCGGCGGCGACAAAAAGGGAACCAATGTCGTGCAAACGACTCGTGGCCAGGAGTTGATTGACCTCAAGAAGGCCCTCGACCAGGGTGCTATTACCCAGGATGAGTACCAGGCGCAAAGGCAGAAGATAATCCAACGGTAATCGCTCTTCTGAGGTCGAAAAGGGGGCGGTCATAACTATTGACATTCCTGGTCATGATCACGACGGCTGCCCCCTGTCGGCTCCACGCTTTGGGGCGATATTCTGATGCTGTCCGTAGTCGCCTCTCAACAATCCTCGCAAGGAGAGGTCCTCATCGAGCTCGGGCCAGTGAATGCCATACGGTGAAATCTCGATCCGGCTCAACTGCTCCGATGTACCACACGCCAGGCGCGGGTTCTCGGCCACGGGGAAACGAATCTCCGCCCCGCTCTCCATCGCGATAATAATCTGGCCATCCTGGAAGACGGCTCTGCGCGCACTATCAGTTAAAACGCTCATTCCACCGTTTAATAATAAGCTCGCGATGCTCCTTTGCAAGCTCCTCCGCTTTCGCCAACTCCCGCACCTTAAGTCCCTGCGATTCGCGCAGATCTACTCGCCGCTCTACCTCAAACACGGCTTCTCCACCACCATACCGAACGTGAACGTGAATGGGACGGTGTTCATTGCTGTAAAAAAAGAATCTGTAGCCGTCCTTCTCGAAAATCTTCGGCATGCGCCCAAGCTACCGGACGCCAAACGTAAAAGCGACTATTTTTGTCCAACGTTTTGCTGAGCGACCGCCGCTCAAGATGCAGGCCCGAGCGCGAACGCCAACGCTTCCAATCCGAGGCCGATGCCAATAGGCAATCACAAATAGCCAACCGGCAAGTAGCCGGTTGAACTCCAATTGAGGTACAAAGCTCATGCTGAGAATTGGTCAGGCGCAGATCATCCCCTTTGCCACTAGCCTTCAAACGAAAGCAGGCGTGGCAGAGAGAAATGAAGGCCTGTCTAGGAAATGCCCCGAACAACGGGTGTTGTTTGAGGCCGGTCATGGCACATAAACGTTCGAAACCAAAACAAATCATGAAGCGACTCAGTTTATTCAAATGGGCGCGGCGCCCCGGGGCGATTCTCGCGTTGTCGGCGGCGACGCTCTATGGGGCATCGGTCTTCTGCGCAGTGGCGGCGGATACCAAGGCAGACAAACCCGCCAAAGCGCAGAAGAAGGCGAAGAAGGTCTCAAAGCTCACCGGCGCCGAGCTCTACAGCATCAACTGCAACCGTTGCCATCCGGAACGTTACGCCACCGAGTTCACCGCTTCCCAGTGGAAGACCCTCATGACTCACATGCGGGTGCGCGCCAATCTCCCGGCGTCACAAGCCAAAAAGATACTCAAGTACCTGCAGGAAGACAGCGGCAGCTAACCCAATCTGAAAGACCAACACCTTATGAAACCTCTTTCCTTGATGCTGGCATTGGCAGTGGTTCTGCCCTCAGCCGGCTGGGCGCAGGTAAGCAGCAACGATTTCAACGACCTCAAAAACATGGTCGATGAATTAAGCAAAAAAGTGCAACGCCTCGAACAAACCCACGAACAAGACCAGGCAACCCATCAGCAAGACAAGCAGCAAATCGACCAGTTAAAGCAGCAATTGGGCGAAACCCAGACCGTGGCCACCAATGCCGCACAGCAAGTCGAGGCGGTCGCCAAGGCCCAGGCCGCCGCGCCGGTCGCTCCCATGCCAGGGCCGCCTGCCACTCACCAATTCCAGGTCGTTGGCGACGCCGAAACCATCTTCGGACGCATGCCGGGCCAGCACAGCGCCTTTGCCTTCGCCGATTTCGCGCCCATCTTCCTGTTTCGGGCCAATGACAATATCCTGTTTGAAGCGGGATTTGATTTCACCCTGGCCAATAATGCGCCAGCCTCCGCCGGCACGTCATACGGTTTTGATCTGAGCTTTGCCACCCTGGATTATCTCTTCAACGACTATCTGACAGTCGTGGCGGGCAACATGCTCCTGCCGCTAGGCACCTACAGCGAACGCAGCGCCGGCTGGCTCAATAAAATTCCCGATAACCCCATGCCTCGCGGTTTGCTTCCTGGCAATGGCATCGGCATCCAGGGGCGCGGGGCTGTTCCCATCGGGGACAACGGCCAAATGCTTACCTATTCGGCCTATGGCGTGAATGGTCCGTCGTCAGTCGATGGGACCGGCAACTCTGGCTCGCTGGACCTGGGTGGGAACGTGGGCGTTCTCTCCCAAGCCACCACAGTGCCGAGGCAATACGGCTTTGGCTTGCCGGGCACGACCTTTTCGGCTCTGGGCAATTTGCATTCCGACCCCAGCGGTGGCGGGCGGCTTGGCTGGTTCTTCCCGTTGAAACCGCATTATGACCTCGAGTTGGGGGTTTCGGGCCAGACGGGCGAGTGGAATGACCTGGGCAACCAATGGTCAGCCGCGGTGGTTGATGCCGCCCTGCACATCACCCCGAACGTCGAGGTCAAAGGCGAGTATATCAACACCTGGGCGGATACCACGGACATGGGCACCATCCACCCCAGAGGCTGGTGGATTCAGGGCAGTTACAAGCTCGCCGGCTTGAACCGGGACTGGCCCCTCATCAACAACCTCGAACTGGTGGGCCGCTATGACGAGTCCAACGACGGCCTGGCGCCGGCGACCAAAGCCGACCGCTACACCGCCGGGTTCGTTTATTACTTCTCCAACACCCTGCTCTTCGAAGGCGATTACGAATGGCTCCACAGCACCGGCCCCGGCTCGGCATTTTTCCCATCGAACGAACTGTTGTTCCAAGTCTCCTACGGGTTTTAACCAAAAACAAAAGCTTACTGACGAGTCCCTAACATGAACTACACCGTTAATCTGCCGATGCTTCTCCCTCTCCACTTCCGAAGGGGAGAGGATCGGGCAGAGGGGCCCCTCGCTGTAGTCTATGCCACTGCCCAATCTATACTATGAAAACAAAAGTTGTACTTACTTCATTGCTCATGGGCGCTGTCGCTGCCCTCACCACGTTCGCCGCGCGCGCAGACGAACCGTTGGATGCTCAAACCAAGGCGCGCATCGAGCGGTTCGAAAAAGGTCCCGCGACCGTTGATGTCTCCAAATATCCCGATGCGATTCAGGACAATTATCAGGTGTTTTCGCAGAAATGCTCGCAGTGCCATAAATTGAGCCGCCCCATCAACTCGGATTACGCGCTGCCTGATGAATGGTCGCGCTACATCAAACGGATGATGCACAAACCGGGCAGCGGCATCAGCGCCGGAGAAGGCAAAAAGATTTACGAGTTCCTGGTCTATGACTCCAGCCTCCGCAAAAAGGCCATGGTCGATGAGAAGCTGGCCAAGGCGACGCCGGAGGAAAAGGCGGCCGCGGAGACCAAGTTCAAGGAACTTCACGACAAATACGATAAGTAAGGCATTTGGCGGATCATCTTTTTGGCGCCATGCAAGCCAGTTATGCCGTCGAACTGCCGGACGTGAGCTACTTCGCGCGGCAGGTGCTCTGCCGCGAAGGTTGTCCGGTCCGGACGGACTCCGGCGGCTACGTGCAGGCCATTGCCGAAGGACGCTACGAGGATGCTTACCTGATAGCCCGGGCGCCCAACCCGTTCGCCTCGATCTGCGGGCGGGTTTGCGCCGCACCCTGCGAAGCCAAGTGCCGGCGCGGAGCCTTGGATGCCGCCGTTTCCATCCGCGCCCTCAAAAGGTTTATTTGTGAAAAATTCGGGGTCGAGTCGTCCGATTTCGATCTGGGCCGGGTCTATCCGCAATTGAAGCAGAAGGACCGCGAGCGCCTGGGCGCAGGGCGCAAGGTCGCGGTCATCGGGGCGGGGCCGGCCGGGTTGTCCTGCGCGCATGAGTTGGCGCTGATGGGATTTTGCCCGACGGTTTTCGAGGCCCAGGATGTCTCCGGGGGCATGCTGGTGCTGGGAGTTCCCGAATACCGCCTGCCGCGCGAGATTATCCAGGCCGAAATCGAGGCCATCCAATCCCTGGGTGTCGAGATTCGCAATAACCGCCGCCTGGGCCGCGACTTTAGCCTCTCCGACCTCAAGGGACAGGGTTACGAGGCTGTGTTTCTGGGAATCGGCGCCCATAAGAGCCGCGAAATGGCCATCGAAGGCGTGCAATTGGACGGGGTGCTCCGGGCGATCGAGTTTCTGCTCAACATCAACTTGGGTTTCCGCGTGTCACTGGGGCGCAAGGTGGTGGTCATTGGCGGCGGCAATGTCGCCTTCGATGTGGCACGCTCGGTGGTTCGCCAGGCCGAACAGTTGGCCGGCATGAGCGAGGCCGAACTGCGCGCCGCGCTCCACCACGCCGCCGCCGCGCTCGAACAATTAACGGCCCGCGAACCCGAAGCGCCAGACGAGGTGCGCCTGGCATTGGATGTCGCCCGCGAGGCCATTCGCAAGGGCGTGCCCGAAGTCCACATGTTTTGTCTCGAGAACCTCAACGAGATTCCCGCTGCGCGCGAGGAGATTGAAGAAGCCGAGAGAGAAGGCATCCGCCTGCACACGCGCTACGGTCCCAAACGCATCGTGGGCCAGGAGGGCAAGGTCACTGGCATCGAGTTGGTTCGCTGCAGCCGTGTGTTTGATGAAAACCGGCGATTCAACCCGCAATTCATCGAGGGGAGCGAGGAGACCGTCCCGTGCGATACGGTGGTCCTGGCCATCGGCCAAGCCCCCGACCTCTCCTGGGTTCGTCCCGAAGACAACCTCAAGGTGTCGGCCCGGGGCCTGGTCCAAACCGACCCCCAGTCTCTGGCCACCTCCCGTCCCGACATCTTTGCCGGCGGCGACCTGGCTTTTGGTCCGCGTATCATTATCTCTGCAGTCGCCGAAGGCCAGCGCGCCGCCCGCTCGATTGCCAAATTCCTCACCGGAAGGGCCCCCGAACCCCCCCGCAAAGCGCGTGTCACATCCTTTCCAACCCAGACCTACCGGATGGCCGTCGGATACGAAAAAATCGTCCGCCGCACTCCGCCGACTCTGCCTCTGGACCGCCGCATTGGCATTGCCGAAGTCGAGCAGGTTTACCCTCAAACGAATGCCTCCGCCCAGGCATTGCGTTGTTTGAAGTGTCACGTTAGCCCGGTTTTTAACGGCGACAAATGCATTCTCTGCGGCGGCTGCGCCGATATCTGCCCGGAAAGTTGTTTGCGCCTGGTTGATGTCGCCTCCATTCGCGCCGATGAAAAACTCCAATCTGCAATCCTGGCCCGATACGGTCACCTCCCGCAACCAGGCCAGCAGGGGGGAATCATCAAAGACGAAACGCGCTGCATCCGGTGCGGTCTTTGCGCCCTGCGCTGTCCCACCGGCGCGATCACCATGGAAAAGGTCGAGTGGGTGGCCGCCTAGTTTCCGTTTACTGAAGAGTCTCTAACATGAACTACATCTTGAATCTGCCTTGCTTCTCCCTTCCCCCTTCCGAAGGGGAGAGGGGTGCCTCCCGGCAGTCTATGCCACGGCCCCATGTTTATGATTCAAACGCCTAACGAGAAACTTCAACGCCGCGCCTTTCTGAGCCTGTCGCTCGGCTGGTGTTCGGCCCTATTTGCGGCCGGGGCTTCCCTGGCCGCCGCTGGCCGATTTCTGGTCCCCAATGTCCTGTACGAACCCAGCCGCCGCTTCAAGGCCCTAAAGCCGGACGATTATCCCGAGGGACCGACCTTTATGCCCAATCTGCGCGTGTTCCTGTTCCGCAAAGGCAACAGTTTCCGGGTCGCTTCGGCGGTCTGCACGCACCTGGGTTGCACGGTTAACCTCGCTGGCAACGGGTTCCATTGCCCCTGCCATGGCAGCGTCTTCGACCAAAGCGGCGCGGTCATCAGCGGCCCTGCTCCCGCCTCCTTGGCCTGGTTCCAACTTTCTCTGAGCCGGGATGGCTACCTGGTTATCGATACCTCTCAACCGGTCAAGGCTGACAAGTACCTGGTGGTGTAACGTGCTCAAGAATCTTTGGAACACCTTTCGCCTGACCCGGGTTGGCCGCTCGGTCTTCCGCGTTGGCCTGCCCGAGAGCAACCTCGAACGCGCGCAGGCCGCCATATCCAGCTTTTTGCTCCATATGCAGCCCGCCAAGGTTAACCGGCGCACATTGCAATTCCGCACAACCTTGGGCCTGGGTCTGATCACCCTGTACCTGTTCCTCATCCTGATCGCGACCGGGGTGCTGCTGATGTTTTATTACGTGCCGGCCACGGACTACGCCTATCAAAACATGAAGGACCTGGAGTTTGTGGTCACCGCCGGCCAGGTCCTGCGCAACATGCACCGCTGGGCGGCCCATCTGATGGTCCTGTTTGTTGTGCTTCACATGTGCCGCGCATTTTATACCGCAGCCTACAAACCACCGCGTGAGTTCAACTGGGTCATCGGTGTCAGCTTATTCCTGCTGACCCTCGCGTTGTCCTTTACCGGTTACCTGCTGCCTTGGGACCAGCTTGCCTATTGGGCCATCACCGTGGGTACCAGCATCGCCGGTTACGCCCCGCTCGTTGGCCAAAAACTTAAATTCCTTTTCCTGGGCGGCCACATCGTGGGCGAGTCAGCCCTCATCCGCTTTTATGTCCTGCACGTGATCGTTTTGCCTCTGGTCGCGCTGGGCCTGGTGGCTGTCCATCTGTGGCGCGTGCGCAAAGACGGCGGCCTGGCGCATCCAGCCGAGCCGCAAATTACACAGGAGGAATTTGCTGCCGCCCAATTGCCTTCCGCCAAAACCTACGGGTTGATGGAACTGGCCCGTGGGACAACCCCGGCCGTGGGAATCCTGCCCGAGGACGAAGTGTTCACCTGGCCGAACCTTATCTTCCGTGAGATTCTATTGTTGATGATCACCATCGCCGTGGTCTTGCTTCTGGCAATTTGCTGGAACGCGCCTCTCGAACAAATCGCCAACCCGGTCCATCCGCCCAATCCGGCCAAGGCCCCATGGTACTTCCTGGGCCTCCAGGAATTGGTGGCTTACTCCGCCTTTTGGGGAGGAGTCGTCGTACCCGGGTTGGTGGTTACCGCGCTGGTTGTCTTGCCATACATCGACCGCAAGCGCCGGGGCGTGGGCGTCTGGTTTTCGGGCGAGCGCAAAGTGGCTCTGACCCTCTTCAGCCTTTGCCTCAGCGTGGCCGTCATTTTGACGGTCATCGGAACCGCCTTTCGGGGGCCTAACTGGTCTTTCCAGTTGCCCTGGAAACCGCTCCATATCGAGGAAACTTCTCACTAGCCCAAATGGACTCTTCCCTCCGCAAGCTTTACCCTTGGTTCACCCTGCTGGGCTTGATTATCGGCAGCCTGGTCATTGTCGCATTCTATAAAGATCAGTTCCGCGAATGGAAAGAATGGCAGGCCAAGTACAATAAGCAGGAGCTGGCGCGCGCCACCACGCCAGAGCAACGCTCCGAGGCCACCCGGCTCCCCATCGAGGTGCGCCAGATTTTGTTAAACGATCCCGAACGGGTGGACCGCTGCACCAGTTGCCATGTCGCCGTCGAGGACCCAAGCTACGCCGGCATGCCCGAGCCCTTGGCTTATCATCCCAACCACGACCGCCACCCCTTCAACAAATTCGGCTGCACCATCTGTCACCAGGGCCAGGGCCGCGCCACCACCCGCGACGCCGCTCATGGAGAAGTCGAACATTGGGACCGACCAATGCTCGCGATGAAATACATCCAATCGGCTTGCGGTAAATGCCATCTGCCCACCGATGTGCCCGATGCCCCCAAACTCGCCCAGGGCCGCGAGGTCTTCGAGCGCTCCGGCTGTATCGGCTGCCATAAACTCCAGGGCGCCGGCGGCGTCATTGGCCCCGAGTTGGACAAAGTGGGAGCCAGCCGCAGCCCTGAGTGGTTGATGAAACATTTCAAAGACCCGGCGGCGGTTACTCCCGGCTCCGCCATGCCCCCCATTCAGGCCAGTGATGCCGAGCTGGAGGCGCTGACCCTTTACGTCCTGAGCTTCACCGACGAACCCTTGAGCGCCTATTATGTCTCCATGAAGACCATCCCCGGGCCGCAGGCCGGACGCCGCCTCTTTGCCGAAAAGGGCTGCCTGGGCTGCCATAGTCTTGGCGGCAAAGGCGGCGTTGTCGGGCCGGCCCTCGATAAGGTCGGCCAGCGTCGCGATGCGCAATGGATTATCGCCCATTTCAAAAGCCCCACCGCCCTTTCTCCGGGCTCGCTGATGCCTCAATTCAATTTCACTGACCAGGAAACCCGGGCATTAACCGAGTTCCTCCTCTCTATCAGCGACACGAATGTCATTGGATTCCTGAATATTCCCGCTTTGATGACGCCTCTGGACCGCGGCAAAGCCGTCTTTAAAAAATACGGCTGCGCCGGCTGTCATGGCCAGAACGGTCAGGGCGGCGTTCCCAATCCAAACGCCAAGACGGCTCAACAAGTCCCCGGCCTGAAGTTCGTCTCCGAAGGTTATACCAAGGACGAATTGAAAAAGCGCATCCTGGACGGCCAGCGCGAAATCCCCGCCCTGGACCCCAACAAGCCGGCGCCCCCGCTCTACATGCCGCCCTGGCGGGGAAAGATTGCTGAAGGCGAACTCAATGACTTGGTCGCCTTTCTCAACAGCCTCACACCCAAAGGCGAAAAGCTCGATTTCTAGAACAACGGATTGCGCGCCTTCTCCTCGCCAGCCAGCGTGAAGGCGCGTACTTGGAAATGCGGCGGCAAGCGCAACGCTCCCGCCGCTTTGGACATGGCTGCGCAGCTTCGTGAAATGTTCCTTGTCACAACTCTCTTATTAGAGGAATGTTAGGCATTAATGAAGCCTCTGGACTTCGAGGACCTGGCGAAGCTGCCCGTGATTCAATATTTCGAGGCGGCTTTTCGCAAAGCCACGGGCGTCTCGCTCATGGTGGCCCCGCCGGACGGCGATGCTCAACTGCATCGTTTTGCCGCGATGGGCAACCGCTTCTGCTCGCTGGCGGGCTCGACCTCCGCAGGGTGCGCCGCCTGCAACGAGAACGAACGCGGGGTTCAGCAACGGGTCGCGCGCAAACTGACTCCGGTGCAGATCCATTGCTACGCCGGGCTGACGGTTGTCGCTGCGCCGGTTCTGGTCGGCAAAAGGCACGTCGCCACACTTCTCGGGGGCCAGGTGTTCCGGCGCGAACCGACCGAGCGGGACTTTCTGCTGGTGCTCAAGATGCTGGGCGATGGGCCCGACACAGAATGGGTTCAAAAGGTGCGCAAGTCCTACTTTGAAACTCCAGTCCTCCCAGCCGACCGATTTCAAGCCGTCCTCCAATTATTGGAAGTCTTCTCGCAATATCTCTCTGACTTCGCCAGCAAACAGGCGATTGCCTCATCGGAATGTGAACCGGATGCGGTGACGAACGCCAAGGAGTTCGTGCAGGCCCATGTCGAGGAGCCAATTACGTTGGCCCAGGTAGTCGATCACGTTCATGTCAGCCGTTTCTATTTTTGCAAGCTCTTCAAGAAAGTCACCGGGCTGACTCTCACCGAATACATCGCCCGGGTGCGGGTTGAAAAGGCCAAGACACTGCTGGTGGACCCTTCCCGGCGGATTTCCGAGGTGGTGTTTGCGGCCGGTTTCGGCTCCATCCCGCGGTTCAATAGCGTTTTCAAACAGCATGTCGGCATGGCCCCAAGCGAGTTTCGCTCCAGCCTCCGCAGCGGTCCCACTGCCTCGGCGTGAAACTTCCTGCTCGATAGGGCACGGTAAAGTCCGTAACCCAGGTCAAGTTTTTCCTTTCTTTCGGGCAGTAATCCGCGTACTCCGCGCTCATGTTTACAGGCATTGTGGAAGAAACCGGCAAGATCGAACGCATCAAGCCAGGTGAAAAATCCATCGAGCTGACGGTGCGAACTCGCGTATGCGGGCGCGGGTTAAAGCTCGGGGGCAGCCTGGCCATCAACGGCTGCTGCCTGACCGCCGTGAAAGTCGCTTCCCGCGCCGCGCAAAAGCTGGCCCGGTTTGATCTGCTTCAGGAAACCTGGAAACGCACCAACCTGCAGTTCGCCAAGCCGGGGGCCCTGGTCAACCTCGAACGGCCCCTGCGCGCAGATGGCAATCTGGGCGGCCACTTTGTCACCGGCCACATCGACGGAGTGGGAACAATAACGCGCTGGGAACGGGCTGGGCAGGACCACGTGCTGGACATCGCGGCGCCGCCTGAGGTAATGCGCTATGTCGTCCCCAAAGGCTCGATTGCCGTTGATGGCATCAGCCTTACCGTGGCAGGCATCCTCGACAAGGGCTTCCGGATTTGGATCATTCCGCATACCTACGAGGTCACCGCGCTGCGCGAACGCAAGGTGGGCGATGCGGTCAACCTCGAAGCAGACCTCATTGGCAAGTACGTCGAACGATTCGTGTCCGCGCGCCAAAGTTCTTCA
This sequence comes from Verrucomicrobiia bacterium, assembly GCA_035946615.1. Taxonomy (NCBI): domain Bacteria; kingdom Pseudomonadati; phylum Verrucomicrobiota; class Verrucomicrobiia; species Verrucomicrobiia bacterium. Next base: position 13,030 of record DASYZB010000087.1, on the reverse strand, counting down.
GCTTGACTGCCGCACCCGGGTAGCTCACTTTGCCGATCCTCAGGTTTATGGCCTTGTTTGGTAAGCCGAAAGAAAAAGAGCGGTTTTATCTGCTGCCTGGGATGGGCGGCAGGAACCTGCGACGCAAGCGAAGACTGATTCTGCAGTGGGCAATTGTGGCCGGACTGTTTGCATCGGCCATCCTGGCCTGTATCCTTTACCTCATCAGCACCCGGTAAGGCATTGCTGACCCGCCGCTTCGGCTTGGCCGGCTCACTTATGAACAATCCCGTTTTTGAGGCCCTCGCAGAGGCGGCCCGCGTCGCGGAGCCAGTCACTCTGGGCATCATTTGCGGGGTGAAGGGGTCGAGCCCGCAAAAGGTGGGAGCCAAAGCGCTCTTTTATGCCGATGGCCGTATCACCGGCACCCTGGGCGGCGGCTGTCTCGAAGCCGAAATCCAGCACCGCGCAATCAAAGCCCTGCGCACAGACCGGCCCTCGACTTTCGACCTCCTGCTCGACCACGATTTCGGTTGGGATGACGGCTTGATCTGCGGCGGGAAAGTGCAAGGAGTGATTCTACCCAATGCCCAAAGGGCCGGTGAATCCTTTTGGCGCGACCTGGCGCAACGGCGCACTCCTCTGGCATGGGGCGTGCGCAATGACTTTTCGATTCAATTGCTGCCGGCGGAGGTCTCGCGCAGCCGTTCTGGTCAAACCATGAGTTCGACAGCTATCGCGGAGTCATTTTACCGCGAAATCATCGCCCCACCCGGCGCTCTATGGATAGCGGGCGCAGGCCATATCGCTCAAGCCGTAGCCCCTCTCGCCTTGCAATTGGATTTTGCTGTGACCGTCTTCGATGACCGTCCGGCCCTGGCCAGCCGCCAATTTTTTCCACCTGCAGTCGCGCTGCAAACCGATGTCTGGGAGAAGTTGCTGAAGGTCCCATTGCCGCCGGTGCCCACGTTCGCGTTGATAGTCACTCGAGGCCATCGCCATGATGCCCTGGTCTTGCGTGATTGGATTCATCAGCCGTTCCTCTTTGTAGGCATGATCGGAAGCGCCCGAAAAGCCAGAACCATTCGCGAACATTTCATCGAGGAACACATCGCCAGCCCGGAGCAACTCGAGCGCCTGGCCTGTCCCGTGGGAATCAAGATTCGCTCGAAAAGCGTCATGGAGATTGCGGTGAGCATTATGGCGCAGTTCATCGATAAACGGGCCGAGCTGGCGCCCCAATAACCACGCCCACTCAGATTCGCTCGAAATAGCGAATCTCTCCCAATCCGTTACGGCGTTATTGAATGCCTCAAGCTCAAGCCGCGCGTGATGGACATAGAAATCCACCACCCCATCTCCGAATGCAGGGCGGGCGAGTTTTGAACCGCTCATCAAATCGGCTGCGTCCCGTAATGTTTCCTTCGCCCAAAGCCTTTGCCAAGGACCTGTGAGCATCCGAAGCAAGCAAGCCGGCGTCCGTGACCACCAGTGGCCGCCCAATACCAAATCCGGTGAGGCGGGCGGATAACTCCTCCAGAGCACCCGAACCGAACAGGGTTCTTGTGGGAAAGGAAAAAGTTGTTAGACCCACCACGCCTTAGAGACGGCGCGCCTTGAGTGAACGCCTCACCTTCCCGTTGGCGCGCGGAGATTTCCCGGATTTCCTCTTCGCCAATTCCAGGCGCGCGGCGGCTAATTCTGCGCGCAATTGCTCGAGTTTGCTTTGCGATTTGGCGTTTGCCTGCCGGACGTCGGCTAATTCGCGTGAACGCCGCCGCAATTCGAGCTGCGAAACGACGTGCCGGGCAAGGATGCGCAGGCCCTCTTGCTGGTCGGGCCGCAATTGGCGCGGAACCGTATCGATAACGCAAAGGGTCCCCAACGCATAGCCGTCTGGCGTCACCAATGGGGCGCCGGCATAAAAGCGGATTTTCGGGTCTGAGGTGACCAACGGGTTGCGGGCGAACCGGGGGTCCTTGCTGGCATCCGGCACGATAAACAGACCCGATTGCTGGATGGCGTGGGCGCAGAAGGAAACGTCTCGCGAGGTTTCGGTTACAGTGGTTCCGACCTTCGATTTAAACCACTGCCGTTTTTCATCGACCAGCGAGATCAGGGCGATGGGCGCCTCGCAAATGCGGGCCGCCAGTTCCGTTAGATCATCGAAGAGTTCCTCGGGAACGGTGTCCAGCACCTCGTATTGCCAGAGCACCGTCAGTCGCTTCTTTTCGTTCTGAAGAGTCGGTTGGCTCATGGGTCGTTTGTTTCCTGGGCCGCATCATATCGTTTCGCGCATCGAACGCAACGCCTTTCGGTTTCAGGCGCGATTTTCTCTCTCGCCTCCATTGGCACGGCAGCATTAGCTTGGAGCGTTATGCAACCCGCCCTAAAGCAACTCGCCAAACTTCACCTCACCCCGGCTGTTTTCACCCTTTTCGCCCTGATCGGAGCCGTGTGGTCCGCCACGGGGGATTCCGCGAATGCGGCCCCTGAACAGAGGCTGCAAAAGCGCTGGCTCTTCGTCTGGCGCAACATGGATGACCCAAAAGAGGTCGAGCGGGTGATCGCCCGGTTCCCGCAAGCCAAAGCCGGCGGCTACAACGGCGTGGCCTTCTCGTGGAACGTAGCCCCGGGGAAAGCGGCGGAATTTAAGCAGGCGGCGAAGGAAAATGGCCTGGACCTGGTCGCCATCGTGATGGGCGGCGCGCACGACCACAATTACGTCGAGGGGGTGCCGGTCAAAGACGCCGTCTTCGTGGCGCATGATGGGCGGGCGGCGCTCGAACCTGACACCACAGCGCGCGTGGCCAATGGGGATTTCGAGACGGCGAATGGGAATCATTTCTCGGGCTGGGGCATGCAGGACGACGAGGGCCTGACGACCTTCGCCGATCACGATGTCGTCCATAGCGGCAAGACGTCGCTCCGGATGCAGGACATCAGCAGGAACCGATACCAACATTGCCGCCTCGCCCAAGCGATCAGCCTCCAGCCCTTCCGGCAGTATCATCTTTCGTTTTGGCTCAAGACGGAGAATCTCTCTCCCGCCGATGCCGAGGTGAAGGTGCTCGATACCGAGGCCTCACGGTCAATTAGTTTTCAGAGTTTCCATGTGGATGCGACACAGGACTGGAAGCATTATGACCTGGTATTCAACAGTCTCGATCACACCAATGGCCGGGTCTATCTGGGCACCTGGTCGGGCAAGAGCGGTCGAATGTGGTGGGACGATTTGCTTATCGAGGAAATCGGCCTGGTCAACGTGCTGCGCCGGCCCGGATGCCCGGTCACCGTGCGCGGTGAGGATGGCGCCTCTTATGAAGAAGGGCGCGATTACCAGCGCATCGTGGACCCACAGCTCCATCCCTGGGTCGCCTTTCACCAAGCCCCGCTCATCAAGCTCACCCCTTCCTCCCGCATCCACGAAGGCACCCGCCTGCGCGTCAGCTATTATCATCCTCTCATCGTCTATGAAGACCGGATCAACAGTTGTCTGAGTGAGCCGAAGATATTCGCCGATTGGGAGGACGAGGTAAAGCAGGCCGACGCCCTGCTGCACCCAGCGGCCTTCTTGATGTCACATGACGAACTACGCGTCATGAATTGGTGCGCGGCCTGCCAGGCCAAGCACATGACCCCAGGCGAATTGCTGGCCTGGAACGTCCACCAGGCCGCCGGCATTATCCGCAAACTCCGCCCGGATGCAGAAATCTGGGTCTGGAGTGATATGTTCGACCCGATGCACAACGCGGTGGACCACTATTATGCCGTCAACGGAAGCCTGGCGGCGTCATGGAAGGGCCTCGATAAAGATGTCGGCATCGTCAATTGGCATGGTGGGCTTAAGGGCAAGAACTGCCGGTTCTTCGCAGACCTGGGCTTGCGCCAAATCCTGTCCGGCTATTACGACTCCGACGAGGACGGCTCGGGCATCGCCCAGTGGCTGGCGAACACAAAGGACATCCCCGGAATTGTCGGCGCCATGTACACCACCTGGGAAGACAAATACGCCGCCATGCAGCCTTGGGCCAGGAAAGCATGGGGAGAAAGAGCCAATCTACCCAAATGAAGCGCGCGCGCTTTGGTGCAGGTTAACCTCCTGAGAGTTTACTGAGGAGTCCCCAGCATGAACTACATCTTTAATCTGCCGATGTTTCTCCCTGTCCTCTTCCGAAGGGGAGAGGGTCGGGGAGAGGGGTCCCTCCCTGTCTATCCGACGGCCCCGTGTATATAATGAGAAACACCAGGACGATTCGGCTGGCCCGGCCAGGGTGGCTTCTCAGGCGCTACCCTGCTGGATATTTCACACCCACGAGACTGGAACGCCGGATTCAGCCCACAGACTTGGGTCCTCGGGGGTCGCTGCCGGCTGAAGCCGGCGTTCCGGTGTGTTGGCATTCCATGCGGTGTGTGAAATATACGGGCTACATCTTGTGGAAGTTGCTTGTCATCGGTGGCTCGCTGCTCTGCCTGATGTCCAGCTCGGCCGTGGCTGTTACCGAAGACCTTGGGAACGGCTTCTTCGACCACGGTGTGGCCACGCCGGTCAGCAACCACCGCGGCACTGTTGCCACCCGTGACGGGCAGGGGCGCGATGTGGTTCTGGTCTGGCTCTTCGACCACCGGGGCGGTTATGCCCTGCTGATGATCGACGCCCAGACAGGCAAGAGCCGCCAGTTCCCGACGCCTTTCCCGCCAGGCGGCGACTGTCCCTACGCCTCCATCCTCTCAAGCCATAACCGCTACTACACCCATTTCAACAGTTACTTCTGCGAGTTCGACCCCGCCAAACCGGGGTTCACCTTTTTTCACAAAACCGCCCCGCAGATGGCCATGAGTATGACCGAGGATAATAACGGGGTCATCTGGTCGGTCACGTACCCTCAGAGCGGGGTTGTCTGTTTCAACCCCGCGACGGGCCAGTTGAAGGATTACGGCCACGTTTATCAGCAGAACTGGGCGCAGTACCAGCGCAGCGTGGCGGCCGATGCCACCGGCTGGCTCTACTTCGCCGTTGGGAACACCGCCAGCCAGATCATCGCCTTCGACCCCACGACCGGCAAGGGCGCGCCCCTGGTACCCGAGAACGAGCGCGCCCACGGCACCGCTTACGTCGTGTGCGATCTGGACGGCAAAGTCTATGGGTTAGCCGCCAGGGGCCGGCACGATTGGCTCGAACTCGACCATGGGCGGGCGCGCAAGCTCGGCGATTATGAGCCCCGCCCCAAGCCGATCATCGCCGGCAGCCAGGCCCTCTTCTATCGCCAGTTCCCCAGCGGCAAAGTGCTCCAGACATGCGACCTGGTCGAGCGCCGGCTGGTGGTGGCGGACCCGCGCACCAAAGAGACCAAGGAGCTTCGCTTCGATTACACCAGCGAAGGGGCGGACATTATGGGGGTGGCAACAGCGCCAGACGGCGCGATCTGCGGCGGGACCGCCTTCCCGATGCGCTTTTTCAGCTACGACCCCAAGACCGACCGCTGGGCCAACCGCGCCGCCTACGGGCAGTGGAACGCGGTGGCGACGCAGGGGGACCGCTTCTTTGTCGGCGGCTACACCGCCGGATTCCTGCTGGAGTGGAATCCCTCGCGGCCCTGGGTAGCCACCGTGAAGGACAAACCCGGCAGCAACCCCCTGTTCCTGACCGAGTGCGCCCCTTCAATCTACCGCCCACACCGCCTGCTGCCCTATCCTGACGGCAGGAGGCTCCTGCTGGCCGGCACCCCCGATTACGGCCTGACCGGCGGTGGACTCCTCATCTGGGACCGGAAAACGCGCTCCGGCGCGCTGCTGGAGCACACGCAGCTTCTGCCGGAGCAATCCACCATCAGCCTCGCGGCGCTTCCTGAGGGGAAGGCGCTGGGCGGCACCACCACCAGCCCGGGCACCGGCGGCGAGAAAAAGGCCAGGCAGGCCGAGCTTTACATCCTGGACCTGGCGTCCAGGCGCATCGAGTGGCACCAGGCGATCTTTCCCGGCGCTCAGGAGTACACCGACCTTTGCCCAGGGCCAAAGGGCCTGGTCTTCGGCTTCGTGGACCGCAAGAGATTCTTCGTCTTTGATTCGAAGCAGCGAAAAGTGCTGCACCAGCAAGAGACTGGCGCCACGTTTGGAGCCACGACCTCCCAGCAGTCCCCGCGTGTCTTCGTTCTGGCGCCGGAGGGCGCCATCTACATCCTTTTCACTAAAGCCATCGCGCGCCTCGATCCAGACACCTTTACCATCAACCTGCTCGCCCCGAGCCCCGTCCCCATCGGTCTTGGCGGCGACTGGCTCGATGGCCGCATCTACTTTGGCAACGGCTCCCATCTCTACAGCTACAAGCTACTTCGCAGGAACGAGCCCCCGTGAAGGCTCTCGCGAGTTCGCATCAGGGGTTTTGCTGTGTGCAGTGCTGCCACAGCAATTCTCACTTTGGAGCCGCTGCCGCATAAATGCGGCGTTCCGCGCGTCCGGAACGCCGGCTTCAGCCGGCAGCCCCGTAGTCACTGAGGCATTACTCGTGTTGCCGAAAACCAGATTGCCAGGTTGATGGAACAGCGTTAAGCTAATTGAGTAAACCCAAACACGTAAAACCCGAGCGGATCGCACGCGAAAGCAGAGGCGCCCATGACTACACAGGGCTGGCCGAGAAACCGGAGCACCCGATCCGGGGAGCGGGTTTGCGCGCGCATAGCTTTCACCTTGATTGAGTTGTTAGTGGTGATCGCCATTATCGGGTTGCTCGCCAGCCTGTTGCTTCCGGCTCTCAGCCCCGGGCTGCCAATGCCCTGAACGCCCATTTGGGGGTTCAGTTTTATCATGCGCGCGATGGTCCTGGAAACCCCCGGCCAGGCATTTATCCCTGCCGAGTTGCCGCGCCCCAAACCCGGTCCGGGCGAAGTCCTCATTCAGGTGCGCGCCTGTGGCATGTGCCGGACGGACCTGCATGTTGTCGATGGCGAGTTGCCCCATCCCAAACTGCCGCTGGTGCCCGGACATGAGATCGTCGGGCTCGTCGCGGAGCGGGGCGCAGGGGCCGCGCGTTTCCCGTTGGGCGCGCGCGTGGGTGTGCCATGGCTGGGCTGGACCTGTGGGCAATGCCCTTACTGCGCCTCCGGACGCGAGAACCTCTGCGACAACGCCCGGTTCACCGGCTACACCCTGAACGGAGGTTACGCCGAATATACTGTCGCCGACGAGCGCTTCTGCTTTGCGGTCCCCGCCGGTTATTCGGATGCCGAAGCCGCTCCCTTGCTCTGCGCCGGCTTGATTGGTTACCGATCACTGGCCAAAACCGGCGAGGCAAAACGCATTGGGATTTACGGCTTTGGCGCGGCGGCGCACATCATCGCCCAAGTCGCCCGGTTCCAGGGCCGCGAGGTTTATGCCTTCACGCGCGCGGGTGATACACAAGGCCAGGAGTTTGCCCGCTCGCTGGGCGCTGCCTGGGCCGGGCCCTCGGATTCCCTTCCACCGCACCCGCTGGACGCCGCGCTCCTCTTCGCGCCGGTCGGCGCTCTGGTGCCCCAGGCTCTCCGGGCCGTTACAAAAGGCGGCATTGTCGTCTGCGGTGGCATTCACATGAGCGACATACCGGCCTTTCCGTATGAGATTTTGTGGCAGGAGCGCATGATTTGTTCGGTGGCCAATCTGACACGCAACGACGGCGAGGAGTTCTTCGCCATTGCCCCGCGTGTGCCGGTGCGCACAACCGTGCAGATATTCCCGTTGACTCAAGCCAACGAGGCCCTGAACCGGCTGCGCTCGGGCAACATAACCGGCGCTGCCGTCCTGGTCCCGGACAAGACAATCTCCAGCCTTCCCTCGTAGCGAGGGGTCCCTAACGTCAGACCATATACGGGGCTCGCATGGCGCGGGACCGCATGCGGTTGGCTTCCGGATCGTCGAGAAACTCAGACTTGCGCAGATCGAATTTGAGATTTCGCTGTGCTTGCTCGCAGATGTCGGCGGCCAGGCAGATGCTCATCGACCGATACATGACCCCAGGATTGGCGACCGTAGGCTGTCGCGAGCGGATGCATTCGAAGAAATCGCGCACGTGGCTCAGGGGTCGTTGAGTCCGGGCCGTGTAATCCGCCAGAATATTGCTGTAATCGCGCAGCAGCGCGGGCGATGAGACATCGGGTTCTGAATAACCATCGGCCGCCGCGGCCCATCCTTCGGGACCATCGAACCGCTCCCCACAAGCGCCATGCCAGTATTTGCACGGTTGCCAAACCGAGCCCGCGGTTCGGAACAGGACCAGTTTTATCCCGTTAGACAAGCGCGTCATCATCGTCGCATCCGGGCCGGCATACTCAAATTCGATGAAAGAGACGTTCGACATGTCGAGTCCGGCGAGGGCCTGGGCAATCGAGTGCGCGCCCCACATCGCGACATCCGTCGCGAAATCATAATAATGATACCACCCGCCGCCATTGACGTAGCCCGGGTTGTAGGGCCGCCACGGAGACGGACCCAGCCAGAGGTCCCAATCCAGTTCATCCTTGGGCGGTTCCGGTTCCGCCGCGAGCCAGTCGTGGCGCATCCCGTCGCGCCAGCGGCAATCCGCGTAGGCAGTATGAATCTGGCCCAATCGGCCAGAGCGGGCCAGTTCGATGGCAAACACGTGATTGGGCTCGCTGAGCCGCTGAGCGCCCGTTTGATAAACCCGGCCATAGCGCCGCGCGGTTTCCACAACCATCTGCCCCTGCGCCATCGTCAGACAGGCTGGTTTCTCACAATACACATCCTTGCCGGCCCGCATCGCCAGGGTGGCCGCCAGCGCATGCCAGCGGTCGCCGGTGGCAATCAGCACGGCATCGACATCGGGCCGCTCCGCCAGGAGTTGGCGCATATCGCCAAACATGGCACAGTCTGTATTGCCATATTTACTATCGACCACGTTTTTGGCGGCTTCCCGCCGGTGTTTCAGGACATCACAGACGGCGACCCAATGCGCATCTGGTTGAGCCAACATGGTCCTCAAATCATAGGAACCGCGACCGCCGATGCCTATTCCGGCCATCACAATGCGTTCGCTGGGCGCAACCGCCCCATCACGGCCCAGAGCGGATGCGGGAATGTAATAGGGCAGCGCCAGCGCACTGGCCGCCATCGTTGTGCGCGTCAGGAACTGGCGCCGGGTACAGCGAGAACTGTTGCGGTTGCTCATGGAGTTGCAGTTTTTCCGTTTCAGCGTAGCGCGATTAAGACTGGGAGTCCAGAACGCGTTACGGCTGCGCGCTTTTTTCTTTGGGCGAAAGCACCGGTTGGGGTGGCGGCGCCGGGGGGACGTTGGTTTGTTTGGATTTGAACAGGCGCCGGAAGAGCCAGAAACGCTTTAGGCCCTGCACGAATTCATCCGAATGGGTGACGGTGCCGGAAATGGAGCTGAGCAGGTTCGTATTGGCCTCGACCTGGTTATTAAGGTTGCTGGTGATATCGGCCAGGTTATCGAGCGTCCGATTCAGGTTCCCAACCAGCGAATCCAGGTTTGTATTGACGCCGGCGAGGGTGGCATTGGCTTGGGTGAGAGTGCCCGAGAGTTGCTGGTTGAGGTTGGTGGGCAGGAGCCATTCCCCGAGGGCGCCCGGATGGTCCAGGTGGGTCGTAGCGGCAGCCAGGTTGCTCACGGCAGGCCGGGCCGCCAGGGCCACGACGTTCAGGTTTGAGGTCAAGGCGGCGCTATTGCCCAGAACAGTCGCCAGTTGATTGGTCAGGCGCAAGATGTTGGGCAGGGCCTGTTGGACCTGGCCAATCATCTGCTGGATTTGCTCGGTGACGGCCGGCGATTCGTCCGAAATCAGCCAGTACTTGCTCACCCCATTGGTGAAGGGGTCGTAGCGGCCTTCCTGGTCGTTCCACATCCCGCTGATCGTGCTGCGTTCCTTGCCCGGGGCGGCATTGAGGACCACAATATTGGTGTAACCGGCCGCGAGCACCGCCGTGAGGTTGGTCAGCGGCCATAGGGGGCGGGCCAGGTAATTTGTCCCGTCTGGCGCGAAGATTTCTTCGCCAAAAACCCAATGGGCAAAATCGGGCAAGTTAGGCGCCTCGCCGGCATTGACGACCTCCAGCGGGTAAAACACATAGCTCGGATAGCCATTGGTGCCTTTGGTCACTTCGAGCACGCGTTTGCCAAGCAGATCGGCCGCATTCACCTTGGCCCGCGAGCCTTGGGTCCAGATGTAACCGTAATTGGGCGCCTTGAGTTCGAACTCGATAAAGACGTTGTAAGTGAATTGATCGGCGGCCATTGGTTTAATGGCGGTGATCGCCCCGGCGTCGAAGCCCATCAACATCACCGGGTCGCCCACTTTAAGTCCCGTAGCGGTGCTGACGTAAAGGAAGTAAGGGGCCTTGGTAACAAACCAGCCCTTGCGCTCGGCGGTGTTGTAGATGTAATAAGCAAACCCAACTCCCAGCAACACCATCGCCAGAATCACGAACCAGCCGACCGCCCGTTCCATTCGGCTCAGCCGGGTGCGCAATTGGGGAGTTAAATCCTGTAACGCCATGCGGCCCCTGAGAATTCCGCTATTACATCCTCGCCGGAGGCGCTGTCGCTCTGGGCGCCGGTTCAAGCGCCGCGAGTTGTTTCAGCAGATCGTTCCCTTTGGGCACCAAGGTAATGTCGGTTTGGCCATCCAGCAATTGCGGGGCTTCCAAAATATCAAACATGGCCTGAGCGATATCCGGGTCGCGCGCAATCTCCTGCAGACCTGCTCCGACAATTCGCGGGCGCATGGCGCCGGCTTTGGCAAATTCGATGGCCGCCTGGCGCTCGGCGGTGCTGGTGATGATGCTCACCTGGTTGGCCCCGTCCTGTTTGATGGCCGATGTCACCTGGCGCAGCCGGTTGACCACCTTCTCCTCGATCTGCTTGATCATGTTCGCATCCCGAAAATGCACCTTGCGGATATAGACCGAGCCGAGCTGATAACCCCACTCATGCGATTTCGGCGAGACTTCGGCGCGGACAGTCTGGCTCATGGCGTGGCGATTCTCGAGCATATTGCCCAGTTTCAGGTTGCTCAGGCAGCGCACCGTCGAGTTGCTGACGTTGGCCGCCAGCGACCCCCGCGGATCGGCATTCTTGAACAGATACGACACCGGGTCGCTCACGAACATCTCATACCAAATTCCTATGCCCATCGGGGCGCCTTCCTCCGAGTTCACCGGCTGGCTGCGGAGATACTCCTGGTCCAGGCGCATATCCAGCACATGACAATGCCCAAGCCAGTTCACGATCGGCGCTTTCCAGCCCAGCTTTAGCCAAAGCATGTGCATCCCCGGTTCGTCCAGGACCAGGGCGACTTTGCCGAAAAGCATATACACCTTGCACTGGCGCTCCGGGACAATCGTGTAAAAACCAAACCCGCGGCACAGGCCCGAGATGATGGGTCCGACGATAAACAACCCGAAAAAGGCCGCGGCCGCCGCGATAAGGAAATTAATCATGCGGCACCTCCAGGACGGCGCGGCGCGCCTGGTTAAACAACTTCAAACGCACGTTGCGGACATAGGCGCCGAGGGCATCCGGCCCGCTCTTCTTGAGTTCGCGCAATTGGGCAGCCAGCGCCTTGAGCGGCTCCACTTCCGCCTGGGCCTTCAAGGTCTCAATTTCGACGGCCGTTTTGGATTGCACCATCTTTTGGTCCGCCCCGGCCTGGGCCAGGCTGATGTCGGAGGATACCTGGTTATAGGCGGTATTGATGGCGGCCAGTGCGGATTCGACCTCACCGGGTGGATCGATGCCCGTGATGAGCGAGGCATCCAGGGCAATCCCGTAGCGGGCTTCCGAGGATTTGCACTCGCGGTCCATGTGCTCGTTAATATCGCGAAGATTCTTGCGCAGATCATTGATGGAAACCCCAATGGCCGCCGTGGCGACCTCCGGCGGTGGAATGGGCGCCCCGCTCTGCGGCACAGGCGTGACCACCGCCGGCGCTTCAAAATTCGCAATGCGTTCCCGCAGGACCGAGGTGAAATAACCCATCACGTGAACGATGGGCCGTTTCACCCCGAAGAGGTACGCATAGAGATTCTTTTCCGAAATCCGGTAGCGGATTTGGCCCGTCAGCCCCGTATTGAGCTGGTCCTTGGTCACCGCTTCGAGCACCTGGCCACCCTGGTTCGCCGACGGTGTTTCCGGGTCGTAAGCCATGTTGATCGTCTGCGTCGCAATCGACACCTTATACACCTTTTCCCACGGCCATTTAAAATACGGCCCGCCCGGTGGAATCACGCGCACCTGGGGATAATTATAGCGTTCCTTTTCCTCGTCGAGCAAGGCCTCGGCCATCGGGTCTTGGAGTGTCGTCGCGTTGCCCACTCGCTCAGCCCGCCCGAAACTCGTCTTCACCGCCCGCTCGTTCTGGTTAATCGTAAACAGGCCGGCCACCAAATAACGGACCAGGAACCACGCGATGCATCCAATAGCGACTCCCATCAGGATATTCATAGGCCTTGCTTTCTGCGCCCAGAATGACAGCCGCCCCCCAGCCCCACAAGATCAAAACCCGCGACTGATGACGCCTTTTTCGCTCTGATCCGGGGAGCGGGGGGCGCAACCGGAAAGTGCGCACCCCCGCTGAGGCGGCGGCGGCCTGAGTCGCGATTGGAATCCGAGTAGTTATGTCAAAGAGCGGGGCACGTCCGAGGGCGCGCGGGGCCTGGAGAGCCAAAAGCGGGGAGAATGACAAAATTACGGCATGGTTTTGAAAGGAGCTGGAAAGGGCAGGGCAAGGCTGCGTGGAATTGGGCTTTCTGGAGTAACAGTTAGAGTCAAAATGTGCGAAGTGTGATTTGGCGTGAGTAGGTGTTAGTAACCGTGATTAGGTGTTAGCAGGCGTTATTGGTGGGGGTGGCGCCGGATGGGGGGGGGTACGGGGGTGGATTGGCGTTTTTTGCATAGGCGTTCTGCAGGGGCGGTTCGAGTGAATGAATTGGAAGTGAGGGCGGTTCATTTTTATACGCGAATTGGTGTCTGTTGGTGTCTGTTGGTGTCTGTTGGTGTCTGTTGGTGTCTGTTGGTGTCTGTTGGTGTCTGTTGGTGTCTGTT